>NZ_JBPQTS010000143.1:0-19881 GCF_051386455.1 Streptomyces sp. URMC 124 | reverse complement strand
CCTCGGCGCCGCCTACGACCAGCTGGCCGCCCTCGCGCCCTACGCGCCCCTGCTGCCCCCCCCGCCTCGCGCGTGTCAGCGGCGGGTGCCGCCGAGCTCCACGGCCGAGCAGCGCCAGCGCTGGTCGGTGCAGCGCTCCAGGCGGAAGGCGAGGGCGAGCAGCCGGTCGCCGGAGACGATCCGGGCGAAGGCCTCGATGACGCCGGGGGAGGGCCGGAACTCGTCGCAGTGCTTGACGGCGGGGCTGCGGCCCGGCGGGGCGGGCAGCAGGGGCGCGTAGGGCGCGAGGGCGGCCAGCTGGTCGTAGGCGGCGCCGAGGGTGTGGCCGAGCATCCAGTGGACCGGGCGCTGTCCGCTGAGGGTGAGCAGGAGCCGTTCGGCGAACCAGTAGCGCGGCAGGCGCTCGCGTTCGCGGCGGCGCGCGGCGGGGTCGGGGGCGGGGCGCCGGGAGTCGGTGCGCCGCGCGGGCGCGGTCCGGGCGGCGGGCCTGCCGGTGCGGGCAGCCGTCCTGTTGCCGGTGGTCCTGTTGATGCCGGTCCTCATGCTGGCCGCCCCCTCGTGGTGCCGGGCCCGGTGGATTACCGGGCGGTAGCTTTCGTCGGGTGATCTTCTAGGCGGTGGCGCAGGGCGGCAAGGACGGGGCCGCGGCCCGCGCCGGCCGCGTGCGATTCACCTATCCGGGCGACCCGGGGCCGGTGCGGGGCGGCCGGGCGGCTCACGGCGCGACCCACGGGACCGCGGGGCCGCCCGCGGGCGGCTCACCTGCACTTCGAAGGGGGACCCGCGCCCGTATGCTGACCTCACAACCGAAACGTCCCCAGGATCGAAGGAAAGCGGCGGTCATGCGCGTCTACGTCCCCTTGACCCTCCCCGGTCTCGCCGAGGCGCACAAGGCGGGAGTGCTGGGCCCGGCCCCGCTGGACGCCTTCGCCATCACCCCGGCCCTGCGCGAGTGGTACCGCTCCGACGACGTCGAGGAGCTGGAGTACGCGGCCCTGGGCCGGGCCGCCCAGGGCTCCCTGCGCCTGCTCGCCGCCGACCCGGACGCGGCCCGCCGCCGCGTGGTCGTCGCCGTCGACGTGCCCGAGGGCGCCGTGACCACCGACCCCGAGCGCGGGCTGGACCAGTCCGCCTACGGCGAGGTGCGGCTCTCGGAGGCGGTGCCGCTGGCCAAGGCCGCGGCCGTGCACGTCGACTCCGGCGACGCCGAGGAGGACGTCGCGGCGGCCGCCGCAGCGCTGGGCGCCGCGGACCGCGGTGACGACGACGCGCAGTTCACGGTCGACGGGGCGGAGGACCACGAGCTCATGTGGTTCGGCGTGCAGGAGATCCCCAACCTGATCTAGGGGCGCTGCGGTCCCGGGGCGGCGTTGTCACAGCCGCCCCGTACAGTTTTCCCATGGGGAAGCACGCGGCCCACATCGTGTGGGACTGGAACGGCACGCTCTTTCACGACGTCGACGCGGTGATAACGGCGACGAACGCCGCCTTCGCCGAGATCGGCCTGGAGTCGATCACGCTGGAGCGCTACCGCGCGCTGTACTGCGTCCCCATCCCGCGCTTCTACGAGCGGCTGATGGGCCGCCTCCCCACCGCCGCCGAGTGGGAGCACATGGACGGGGCCTTCCAGCGGCACTACCACGACCACCACCTGCGCTGCGGCCTGGCGGAGGGCGCCGAGAAACTGCTGGAGCACTGGCAGGACGGTGGCGGCACCCAGTCGATCATGTCGATGTACGGGCACGAGAACCTCCTGCCGCTGGTGCGCACCTTCGGCATCGAGCACAGATTCCTCCGCGTCGACGGCCGCACGGGCCCCTCCGGCGGCAGCAAGGCCGAGCACATGGCCCGCCACATCGCCGGCCTGGCGGCCGAGGGCATACCCGCGGCGCGCACGGTCGTCATCGGCGACGCCCTCGACGACGCGGTGGCGGCCGCCCACGTGGGCGCGCACGCCGTGCTCTACACGGGCGGCTCGCACGACCGGGCCGGGCTCACCGGAGCCGGAGTGCCCGTCGTCGACACGCTGGTGGAGGCCGTCGCGGAGGCGGAGCGTCTGACCGGCTGACCGCGCTGTCCATATCGTCAAAGATGCGGCCCGGGTTTTGTACACAAACCGCCGGTGACGCCTCCCGGGGGAAGAGCGATAGCCTTACGGGGTGATCAGCGCGATATCCAGCGGGGGCGACGGCGCCCCTGTCCTGCGCCCGGAGTGCCACGGCACCCGGGAAGCCGCTGGTCGCCCGGGCGGAGCGCAATCGGCCGAATCGGCCCGGATCGCTCCGGTCATCCCTCATTCCGGCATACCGTCGAAGACGACCGGAGACCCCGCGTCGCGGCGTGATGCCTTCACCACCTATGTCACGCAACGGCGCGCGACAGGAGCCAGAGGACATGCAGACCAAGCTGGACGAAGCCAAGGCAGAGCTGCTCGAGAGGGCGGCCCGCGTCGCTGAGAACAGCCCTGCCGGGGGGCAAGAACCGACCGGGCCGAAGGACGAGGCGGGACTCGACCGGGAGACCCTGACCGCGTACCTCCAGCGCTACTACCTGCACACGGCGCCGGAGGACCTCACGGGCCGCGACCCGGTCGACGTCTACGGCGCCGCGGTCTCGCACTACCGCCTCGCCGAGAACCGTCCGCAGGGCACGGCCAACGTCCGGGTGCACACCCCGACCGTCGAGGAGAACGGCTGGACGTGCAGCCACTCCGTCGTCGAGGTCGTCACCGACGACATGCCCTTCCTGGTCGACTCGGTCACCAACGAGCTCTCCCGCCAGGGCCGCGGCATCCACGTCGTGATCCACCCGCAGGTCATCGTGCGCCGTGACGTCACCGGCCGCCTGCTGGAGGTCCTCGGCTCCAACTGCGAAGCCCACGGCAGCGGCAAGGACGCCGTCCTGCCGCACGACGCCCTCACCGAGTCCTGGATCCACGTCGAGATCGACCGCGAGACCGACCGCGGCGACCTCAAGCAGATCACCGCCGACCTGCTGCGCGTCCTGTCCGACGTCCGCGAGGCCGTCGAGGACTGGTCCAAGATGCGCGACGCCGCGCTGCGCATCGCCGACGACCTGCCCGGCGAGCCCCTCCCCGGCGACGTCGCCCCCTCGGACACCACCGAGGCCGGCGAACTGCTGCGCTGGCTGGCCGCGGACCACTTCACCTTCCTCGGCTACCGCGAGTACGAGCTGACGAAGGTCGCCGCCGACGGCGGCGAGGAGGACGTGCTCAGCGCCGTCCCCGGCACCGGCCTCGGCATCCTGCGCTCCGACCCCCACCACGACGAGAAGCAGCGCGCGGGCGGCCCGCACTCGCACCTGCCGCGCCCGGCGTCCCCCTCCTTCAACCGGCTGCCGGCCGACGCCCGCGCCAAGGCCCGCGAGCACAAGCTGCTCGTCCTCACCAAGGCCAACAGCCGCGCCACGGTCCACCGCCCCTCCTACCTTGACTACGTCGGGGTGAAGAAGTTCGACGCCGACGGCAACGTGATCGGCGAGCGCCGCTTCCTCGGCCTGTTCTCCTCCGCCGCGTACACCGAGTCCGTGCGCCGCGTGCCCGTCGTCCGCCGCAAGGTCCAGCAGGTCCTCGCCGACGCCGGCTTCACGCCCGACAGCCACGACGGCCGCGACCTCCTGCAGATCCTGGAGACCTACCCGCGCGACGAGCTCTTCCAGATCTCGTCCGACCAGCTGCGCTCCATCGCCACCAGCGTGCTCTACCTCCAGGAGCGCCGCCGGCTGCGGCTGTACCTGCGCCAGGAGGAGTACGGGCGCTACTACTCGGCGCTGGTCTACCTCCCGCGCGACCGCTACACCACCGGCGTGCGGCTGCGCCTGATCGACATCCTCAAGGAGGAGCTCGGCGGCTCCAGCGTCGACTTCACCGCCTGGAACACCGAGTCGGTCCTCTCCCGGCTGCACTTCGTCGTCCGCGTCGAGACGGGCGCGACCCTGCGCGAGCTCACCGACGCCGACGCCGACCGCATCGAGGCCCGTCTGGTCGAGGCCGCCCGCTCCTGGGCGGACGGCTTCGCCGAGACGCTGACCGCCGAGGTCGGCGAGGAGCGCGCCGCCGAGCTGCTGCGCCGCTACGGCCAGGCCTTCCCCGAGGGCTACAAGGCCGACCACAGCCCCCGCAGCGCCGTCTCCGACCTCGGCCACCTGGAGAAGCTCACCGTCGCCGGAGGCGACCGCGACTTCGAGCTCAGCCTCTACGAGCCGGTCGGCGCGGGCCCCGGCGAGCGCCGCTTCAAGATCTACCGCACGGGCGAGCCGGTCTCGCTGTCCGCCGTGCTGCCGGTGCTCCACCGCCTCGGCGTCGAGGTCGTCGACGAGCGCCCGTACGAGCTGCGCTGCTCGGACCGCACCACCGCCTGGATCTACGACTTCGGTCTGCGGATGCCCGAGCGGATCGAGGGCGACGACGCCCGCATCCGCTTCCAGGAGGCCTTCGCGGCCGTGTGGACCGGCGCCGCGGAGAACGACAACTTCAACAACCTGGTGCTGCGCGCCGGCCTGGACTGGCGGCAGGCCATGGTGCTGCGCGCCTACGCCAAGTACCTCCGGCAGGCCGCCTGGCCGTTCAGCCAGGCGTACATGGAGGACACCCTCAGCAACAACGTCCACACCACCCGCCTGCTGGTCAACCTCTTCGAGGCCCGGATGTCGCCCGCGCTCCAGCGCGCCGGCAACGAGCTCATCGACGGCCTGCTGGAGGAGCTGGACGGCGCCCTGGACCAGGTCGCCAGCCTGGACGAGGACCGCATCCTGCGGGCCTTCCTCACGGTCATCAAGGCCACGCTGCGCACCAACCACTTCCAGCGCAACGCCGACGGCACGCCGCGCCCCTACCTGTCCCTCAAGCTCGACCCGCAGGCCATCCCCGAGCTGCCGGCGCCCCGCCCGGCCTTCGAGATCTGGGTGTACTCGCCGCGGGTGGAGGGCGTGCACCTGCGCTTCGGCAAGGTCGCGCGCGGCGGTCTGCGCTGGTCCGACCGGCGCGAGGACTTCCGCACCGAGATCCTCGGCCTGGTCAAGGCCCAGATGGTGAAGAACACCGTCATCGTGCCGGTGGGCGCCAAGGGCGGCTTCGTCGGCAAGCGCCTGCCCGACCCGTCGGTGGACCGCGACGCGTGGCTGGCCGAGGGCATCGCCTCGTACAAGACCTTCATCTCCGGCCTCCTCGACATCACCGACAACATGGTCGGCGGCGAGGTCGTGCCCCCGAAGGACGTCGTCCGCCACGACGAGGACGACACCTACCTCGTCGTCGCCGCCGACAAGGGCACCGCGACGTTCTCCGACATCGCCAACGAGGTCGCCCAGTCCTACGGCTTCTGGCTCGGCGACGCCTTCGCCTCCGGCGGCTCCGCGGGCTACGACCACAAGGGCATGGGCATCACCGCCCGCGGCGCCTGGGAGTCGGTCAAGCGCCACTTCCGCGAGCTGGGCCACAACACCCAGACGCAGGACTTCACGGTCGTCGGCGTCGGCGACATGTCCGGTGACGTCTTCGGCAACGGCATGCTGCTCTCCGAGCACATCCGCCTGGTGGCCGCCTTCGACCACCGCCACATCTTCATCGACCCGACCCCGGACGCGGCCGTCTCGTACGCCGAGCGGCGCCGCCTGTTCGAGCTGCCCCGCTCGTCCTGGGCGGACTACAACACCGAGCTGCTCTCCCAGGGCGGCGGCATCCACCCGCGCACCGCCAAGTCGATCCCGGTCAACGCGCACGTGCGCCAGGCCCTGGGCATCGAGGCGGGCGTCACCAAGATGACCCCCGCCGAGCTGATGAAGGCGATCCTGCGCGCCCAGGTCGACCTGCTGTGGAACGGCGGCATCGGCACGTACGTCAAGGCCTCCACCGAGTCCCACG
The DNA here is from genome assembly GCF_051386455.1 of Streptomyces sp. URMC 124. Classification (NCBI taxonomy): domain Bacteria; kingdom Bacillati; phylum Actinomycetota; class Actinomycetes; order Kitasatosporales; family Streptomycetaceae; genus Streptomyces; species Streptomyces sp. URMC 124. Next base: position 14,000 of record NZ_JBPQTS010000143.1, on the reverse strand, counting down.
CGGACGTCGGCGACAAGGCCAACGACGCCATCCGCGTGGACGGCCAGGACCTGCGCGTCAAGGTCGTCGGCGAGGGCGGCAACCTGGGCCTGACCCAGCTCGGCCGGATCGAGTTCGCCTCGAACGGCGGCCGGATCAACACCGACGCCATCGACAACAGCGCGGGCGTGGACACCTCCGACCACGAGGTGAACATCAAGATCCTGCTCAACGCGCTCGTCATCGACGGCGACATGACCGTCAAGCAGCGCAACAAGCTCCTCGCCGAGATGACCGACGAGGTCGGCGAGCTGGTCCTGCGCAACAACTACGCGCAGAACGTGGCCCTGGCCAACGCCGTGGAGCAGGCCCCCAGCCTCCTCCACGCCCACCAGCGGATCATGCGCCGCCTCGGCCGCGACGGCCACCTCGACCGGGCCCTGGAGTTCCTGCCCAACGACCGGCAGATCCGCGAGCGGCTCTCCGCGGGCCGCGGGCTGACCCAGCCGGAGCTGGCCGTCCTCCTCGCCTACATCAAGATCACCACGGCCGAGGAGCTGCTGGCCACCGGGCTGCCCGACGACCCGTACCTCGAGCGGCTGCTGCACGCCTACTTCCCGCAGGCGCTGCGCACCGGCTTCGCCGAGCAGGTCGACGCCCACGCCCTGAGCCGGGAGATCATCACCACCGTCCTGGTCAACGACACCGTCAACAGCGGCGGCTCGACCTTCCTGCACCGCCTGCGGGAGGAGACCGGCGCCTCGCTGGAGGAGATCGTCCGGGCGCAGACCGCCGCCCGCGCCATCTTCGAGCTGGGCTCCGTGTGGGACGCCGTCGAGGGCCTGGACAACGTGGTCGCGGCCGATGTGCAGACCCGCATCCGGCTGCACTCGCGGCGCCTGGTCGAGCGCGGCACCCGCTGGCTGCTCAACAACCGGCCGCAGCCGCTGGAGCTGGCCGGGACGATCGAGTTCTTCCACGACGGCGTGGCGACGGTCTGGGCGGAGCTGCCCAAGCTGCTCAAGGGCGCCGACATGGAATGGTGGCAGTCCATCCGGGACGAGCTGGTGGAGGCCGGCGTGCCGGACGAGCTGGCCGTGCGCGTGGCGGGCTTCTCCTCCGTCTTCCCGGCGCTGGACGTCGTCGCGGTCGCCGACCGCACCGGCAAGGAGCCGCTGGACGTGGCCGAGGTCTACTACGACCTCGGGGACCGGCTGCACATCACCCAGCTGATGGACCGGATCATCGAGCTGCCGCGCGCGGACCGCTGGCAGTCCATGGCCCGCGCCTCCATCCGCGAGGATCTGTACGCGGCCCACGCGGCGCTGACGGCCGACATCCTCTCGGTGGGCAACGGCTCCTCGACGCCGGAGCAGCGCTTCCAGGCCTGGGAGGAGAAGAACGCGGCGATCCTGAGCCGGGCGCGCAGCACGCTCGACGAGATCCACGGCTCGGACGCGTTCGACCTGGCCAACCTGTCGGTGGCCATGCGGACGATGCGCACGCTGCTGCGCACGCACAGCTGAGCGGTGTGCCGGAGCGCGCGCCCGGGCGGCTCGCCCGGGCCGTGCGCCGCGGTGAATTGACGCACGGCTGACGCCGGAGTGAACAAGGGACGGCCCTGGGGACAAATCCCCCGGGGTCGTCCTTTTGCCGTGCTATGAGGGACGGATGAAGGCCGTTTCCCGGTTGACGTCCGGGCCCTCCCCCGATGCCCTGCCCGTCGGCGCGCGCCGCGCCGCACCACCCCCGGCGCCCGCGCCCCCGCGCTACGAGGCCGCCCGCGCGGCGGCCCTCTACCTGGCGGTGTCGGCGGTCGGCTTCGCGGTGCTCCTGCTGGTGAGCCGCCACCTCGGGCGGGGCCCGGAGGCGTTGCTGCACCGGTGGGACAGCGGCAATTACCTGCACATCGCCGAGCACGGCTATCCGGGTGCGATCCCCTACGGTCCGGACGGCGAGCCGAAGTTCAGCAGGCTCGCGTTCTTCCCCCTGGTGCCCGGGCTGATCCGGGTGGTGCGGCTGGTGACGGGGCTGCCCGTGGTGTGGGCCGGGGTGGTGGTGGCGTGGACGGGTGCGGCGGTGGCCGCCGCGGGGGTGTTCCGGCTCGTGCGCGCCGTCGGCGGCAGACCGGGCGCCGGGTACGCGTGCGTGGCGCTGTGGGCCTGCTCGCCGTACGCGTTCGCGCTGTGGGTGCCGTACTCGGAGGGCGTGTTCAGCGCGGCCCTGATCTGGGCGCTGGTGGCCATACTGGCGCGGCGCTGGCTGACGGCGGCCGCGCTGTGCGTCGTGGCCGGGACGGTGCGGCCGAGCGCCACGGTGCTGGTCGGCACGGTGGTGCTGGCCGCCGGCTGGGAGCTGGTGCGGCGGCGGGGCGACTGGCGCGCCTGGGTGGCGCTGCTGACGGCGCCCCTGGGGCTGCTGGGGAGCTGGCTGTACCTGGGGAGCAAGGTGGGCCGGGTGGACGGCTGGTTCGAGGCGGAGCGGGCGTGGGGCCAGTCCTTCGACTTCGGCGTGGGCACCGCGCACGTGCTGAAGGGGATGCTGCTCTACCGGCACGCGGGCCGTGCGGGCGACCTGCAGTCCGCCGCGGTGATCGCGGTGGTGGTGCTGGGGGCGATCGGGGTGCTGGCCCTGGCGCGGGACCGGAAGGTGCCGTGGCAGCTGGTGGTGGCGGTCGCCGGGGCGTGGGTGCTGATGGTGGGGACGCCGGGTTCGCCGCTGTCCAAGCCGCGCTTCATGCTGCCGTTCCTGCCGGTTCTGCTGTTGTTGGCGGCCAGGCCGCTCGCGCGTGCTCCGCTTGGGGTGAGGGTGTGTCTCTACGGCGGGGGTGCGGTGGTCTCGGGGTGGTACGCGGCGGGGTTGCTGGTGCTGTTCGCGGGGTCGCCGTGAGGGGTGCCGGGCATCAGGGTCCGGAACACCCACGCGCGGTAGGACCAGAAGCGGAAGAGCGTGGCGGCGCCGATGCCCAGGAACTTGAAGAGGTTGTTCTGGAACGGGGTGTCCCAGCCGAAGGTGTACGTGGCCGCGTAGAGCACCCCGTTCTCGATGACCAGCCCGATGGCGCTGAAGGCGGCGAAGAGGGCGACCTGGCGGCCGCGGCGGCTCCTGTCGCGGTCGCGGTAGGCGAAGTGGCGCAGGCCCAGGTAGTTGAAGGCGATGGCGACCAGGGTCGCGATCACGCTGCAGCGCACCACCGGGAGGCCGGTGACCGTGCGGCAGAGGTTGAAGACCGCGAGGTTGACGACGATGCCGAGGCCGCCGACGGCGCCGAACTTGGCGAATTCCCGGCCGAGGGCCGCGAGCCCCGACGTCGCCGCTGGTCGCAAGGGTCGCAAGGGCCTCTCCCATTACGGTCGTCCCGGTATGGTCGCCACACAAAGCAGACATTTGCCGCAGAGAACTGATTGTAGTGTAAATTGCCGCAAAAACTGACACAGTGCAAAGATGACGGCGAGGACAGTGGCATGACAGAGGCGGTACTGCTCGTCGGCGGCAAGGGGACCCGGCTCCGGCCGCTCACCCTGAACACGCCGAAGCCGATGGTCCCGGCCGCCGGGGTGCCCTTCATCGCCCACCAGCTGGCCCGCGCCCGGGCGGCCGGCGTCGGCCATGTCGTCCTCGCCACCTCCTACCTCGCCGAGGTCTTCGAGCCCTACTTCGGTGACGGCTCCGCCCACGGCCTGCGCCTGACGTACGTCACCGAGAAGGAGCCGCTCGGCACCGGCGGTGCCATCCGCAGCGCCGCAAACGCCCTCACCACCGGCCCCCGCGGCCCCGTCCTCGTCTTCAACGGCGACGTCCTCACCGGACTGGACATCCGGGGCCTGCTGCGCCGCCACGAACGGGCCCGGGCGGACGTCACCCTGCACCTGACCAGAGTGGCCGACCCCCGGGCCTTCGGTCTCGTCACCACCGACACCGACGGGCGCGTCCTGGCCTTCACCGAGAAGCCCGGCCGGCCCGAGGAGATCGTCACCGACCAGATCAACGCCGGCGTCTACGTCTTCCGCCGCGACGTCATCGACTCCATCCCCGCCGACCGCCCGGTCTCCGTCGAGCGCGAGACCTTCCCCGGCCTGCTGGCCTCCGGGGCGCTGCTGCACGGCGTGGCCGACGCCTCGTACTGGCTGGACCTCGGCCGCCCCGCCTCCTTCGTCCAGGCGTCGGCCGACCTCGTCCGCGGGGTCGTCCGCTCGCCCGCCGTCCCCGGCGAACCGGGCGAGCACCTGGTGCTGCCCGGCGCCCGCGTCGAGGCGGGGGCCCGCCTGTCCGGCGGGACCGTCATCGGCGCCGGTGCGCACGTCGAGGCCGGTGCGGACGTCGACGGATCCGTCGTGCTGGACGGCGCGCACATCGCGGCCGGTACCCGGATCCGCGCCAGCATGATCGGCCGGGACGCACGGATCGGCCCGCGCACCGCCCTCGACGGCGTGGTGATCGGCGACCGCGCGGAGGTCGGCGCCGACAACGAACTGTGCGACGGCGCCCGCGTCTGGTGCGGCACGGTCATCCCCGACGCGGCCATCCGCTTCTCCGCCGCCTGACGCCGGTCCGGCCCCCCGCAGTCCCCGCAGTCCCCGCACCTCGCAGTCCCCCTGCAGTTCCCTTGCCGACGAACCCACGAGGACCGAGCCCATGAGCGCACCCCGCACCCCCGCCGCGTCGCCCCCGCTGCCCGCCGAATGGGGCAGCACCGCGACGACCGTCGTCATGCCCACCTACAACGAGGCGGCGAACCTGGCCACCATGGCGGAGGCGCTCATGGCCCTGCCGCTCGAAGGCCTGCGGCTGCTGGTCGTCGACGACAGCAGCCCCGACGGCACCGGGGCCATCGCCGAACAGCTGGCCGAGAAGTACAACGAACCCGGCCGGACCCGGATGGGCGTCCTGCACCGCACTGCCAAGGACGGGCTCGGCCGCGCCTACGCCGCCGGCATGACCCGGGCCGTCGCCGAAGGCGCCTCCTACGTCCTGCAGATGGACGCCGACGGAAGCCACCCCGCGGAGAAGGTCCCCGAGCTGCTCGGGGTCGCCCTCGCCACCGGCGCCGACGTCGTCGTCGGCAGCCGCTACGTGCCCGGCGGCTCTCTCTCCGACGCGTGGGGCGCTCACAGAAAGGCCCTCTCCCGCTGGGCCAACGTCTATGCCGGCACGATCCTGGGCACCCGCGTCCGGGACATCACCGGCGGCTTCAACCTCTGGTCCGCCGCCGCCCTGAACGCCATCGACCTGGAGACCGTCGACAGCGCCGGCTACAGCTTCCAGGTGGAGATGAAGTACCGCGCGCTGAAGGCCGGGCACACCGTCATGGAGGTGCCCATCCACTTCGAGGACCGCACCGCCGGCGAGTCGAAGATGAACCTGGCCGTCCAGCTCGAATCGGTGGTCATGCCGTGGCGGCTGCGCACGAGGTCGGCCCGTGCTTCCGGCCGTCGTCCCCGCTGAGCGGGCGGGCCCGCCCGCCCCTCCCGCACGGCAGCGGCCCGCCTGCCCGCTGCCGCCGCCGTCCTGCTGCTGGCCGTCCTCCTGCTGCTGATGACCGTACGGCTGCCCTGGTCCGGCGACCTCGGCATGCACGCCGCCGTCCTCGAACGGCTGCGCGCCGACCCCCTCCACCCCGGCAACCCCCTGGTCGACGCCCGGACCCCGAGCCCCTACTACTCACCGTGGACGCTCCTGCTCGCCCTCACCGGATCGGCCACCGGCTGGGGCACCTTCACCGTGCTGCGCCTGGGAGCGCTCGCGGCCCTCGCCCTCCTCGGCACCGGTGTCCACGCCTTCGTGCGGACGTTCACGCGCAGCAGGACAGCGGTGCTGCTGGCGGTGCTGTGCCTGCTCCTGCTGTACGGAGTGAGGCTTTTCGCCTGGAGCGGTGTCCTGGGGCTCACCTCGATCTCGCTCACTCTCGCCTATCCGAGCACCTTCGCCTTCGGCATGGCCTTCCACCTGTGGGCGCTGCTGCGGCGCGCCCCGGCCGCCGACCGGGGGACCGCGGCCTTCCTGGGGCTCGGGCTGCTGCTCGCCGCGACCCTGCTCACCCATCAGTTCACGGGCGCCGTCGCGGTGCTCGGGGCCGCCGCGGTGATGCTCGGCGCGCGCCCGTGGCCCGGCCGGGCGGTGTGGCTGCGGGCGGCCGCCGCGTGCGCCCTGGCCGCGGCGGTGCTCGCCTGCTGGCCGTACTACGCGTTCTTCTCCCTGCTCGGGACGGGCGGCCTGGACGCCATCCACCGGCCGCTCTACGACCACCTCCCGACGAAGTTCTGCCTGACCGGCCTCGGCGCGGCCGCGCTCGTGCTGCGGGCCCGCCGCGACCGCCGCGACCCGCTGGTGATCTTCTTCCTGCTGGGGCTTGCCGTCTTCGCGGCCGGCGGCCTGAGCGGCCATCAGGCGTGGGGCCGGATCCTGCCGGCCGTCCTCGTCCCCGCCCAGCTCGCCCTCGCCCTGGAGGCGGTCACCGGCGGCCGCCGCACCCGGGCGGTGCTGCTCCCCCTGACGGGCGTCGCCCTGTTGGCGGGCGCGTGGACGCAAGCGGGGGTGCTCACGTACGTCCTGCGCCCCCAGGCCCTGCCGCCCGTCCTGCGCCACCTCCACACCGTCGCCCTCTGGCCGTCGTTCACCTGGGCGGCGCGGGAAGTGCCCGCAGGGCAGACGGTGATGACCGACAACTACTACGCGCTGCGGATGCTGCCCGCCTACGGGCCGTACACCGTCGCCCCCGCCTATCCCGACGTCTTCCTTCCCGACGCGGCACGACGCCGCGCCGCCACACGCCGCTACTTCGCCCCGGCAGCCCCCCGGGCCGAGCGGCTCGCCATCCTCAAGGAGTACCGCGTGCGCTGGGTCCTGCAGAAGAACGGTGGCCCGGGCCTGGCCGAGGGGGATCCCGCCCTGCGCCGGACCGTCCCGGGCCCGGCCGGCTTCGTCCTCGCCGAGGTCACGCCGTGAGCCCGAGAGGCCCTGCGACCCCCGTGAGCCCCGCGAGCCCCGTGAGCGCTGCGAGTCGCCCCGACGCCCTCGGGCGGTGGCTGCGGGGGCGGGCGCCGTGGCCGGTGCTGCTCGCCGCGCTGCTGGTGCTCGCGCTGGACGTCGTGCGCGTGGTGCAGGGGGCGCGGATGCCGGGGATAGACAACGCGGTTGTCGTGCGGGCGGCCAGGGCGCTGCTCGACGGCGGGTCGCCGTACGCGGACAAACGGTTCCTCTATCTGCCGGGCGGGGTGTTCACCGCGGTCCCCGAGACCGTTTTCGGCAACGAAGCGCTGGCGAGGGCGGTGCCCGTCGCCACCGCGCTGTTCGTCCTCGCCGGGGTGGCGCTCGCCCTGCGGATCTTCGGGGTGCGGGCCGACAGCCGCCTCGCGGCGGGCGTCGTCGCGGCGCTCGGCGTCTTCGAGCCCTTCCACGGCGTCGTCTACCTCGGCAACTGGACGGCCCTGTCCGCCGTCGCCTTCCCCGCCGCCCTGCTGCTCGCCCGTCACGGGCGCTGGTGCGCGGCCGGAGCCGTGGTGGGAGCGGCGATAGCGCTGAAGCCGATGCTCGTGCCGCTGCTCCTGCTGTTCGTGCTCGCCCGGCGGTGGCGGGCGCTGGCCTGGGCCGTGGGCGTCCCCGCCGCGGTCTCCCTGGCGGCGGCCCTGGCCATGCCGCGGCCCGGGCTGTTCTTCACCCGGACGCTGCCGTTCCTGCTGCACGGCCAGGACGCGTACGCCCGCCCGTTCGACGCCGCCTGGCCGTCGGTGCTGCCGCGGCTCGGAGTGCCGCAGCCCCTGGCCCTCGCGCTCGCGGCCGCCGCCGCGCTCGCGGTGCTGCTGTGCGCCCGGTGGCGGTGGCGGTCCGGCGGCGATCCCGCCCTGCGGCTGGTGGAGTGCGCGTCGCTGCTGATGCTCGCGGCGTTTTTGGTGTCCAGGCCCTCGTTCCAGCACTACATGCTCGTGGTGCTGCCCTCGCTCGCCGCGTCGCTGGTGGTGCGCGCCGCCGCGGCGCGCTCGGTGTGGCTGTGGCTGCCGCTGCTGCCGGAGGTCGCCGGGGTCTCGTGGCCGCACCTGGAGACGGCCCGCAGGCACGCCTTCCGCGACGTCGTCCTGATCACCGGCGTGACCGCGGCCCTGGCCCTGCACGCCTGGCGCACCCGCTCGGACCCCTCGCGGGAGGTGACTGTCAGTGCTCGCGTCTACGCTTTGAGTAATCGCGAATCCGTCCGCGCGGATGGCGGGCCGCCCGAGCGTGCCCGCGATGCGCCGGACCGCACCGAGACGAGGTGACCGTGAACCGCACGCCCGCCCCCGGCCCCGACGTCAGCGTCGTCGTGATCGTCCACAACGACGCCGACCGCCTGCCGCGCGCCGTGCGCTCGGTCCTCGCCCAGTCCCTGCGCAACCTCGAACTGATCATCGTCGACGACTGCTCGACGGACGGCACCTTCGCGGCCGCCGAGCGCCTCACCACAGCCGATCCCCGGGCGCGGCTCATCCGGCTGCCCGTCAACAGCGGCGGCTGCGGCGCCCCGCGCAACGCCGGGATCGACGCGGCCCGCGCCCCCCACCTCATGTTCCTCGACAGTGACGACGAACTGCCCTACCACGCCTGCAAATCCCTGCTGCTCACCGCCGAGGAGACCGGCGCCGACCTCGTCACCGGCGAGGTCACGCGGCTCTTCGAGGAGACCGGCACCACCGGCCTGTGGTACCCCGAGCTCTTCGGGGACGTGCGCGTGGTGCACGGCATCCGCTCCGCACCCGAGTTCTTCCTCGACCACCTCTCCACCAACAAGCTCTACCGCGCGGACTTCCTCGCCCGCCACGGCCTCCGCTTCCCGGAGGACATGCACTACGAGGACCAGCTCTTCACCGCCCGCGCCCTCACCCTCGCCCGCACCTTCGCCGTCGTCCCCTGGCCCGTCTACACCTGGCGGCTCGCGGCCGACCCCGCCACGCTCTCCATCTCCTCCAGCCGCCACAAGCTGCGCAACGCCGTCGACCGCATCAAGGCCGCCCGGCTCATCGACGCCTTCCTCGAGGAATCGGGCAACGCCGCCCTGCGGCCCGCGAAGGACGAGAAGTTCCTCCGCCACGACTTCCGCCTCTACCTCGGCGACCTGCCCTTCCGCGACCCCGAGTGGATCGCCGGCTTCGCCGCCGCCGTGAAGCCGTACCTGGCGGAGATCGCCCCCGAGGCCCTCGCCGCGATGCCCCGCGAACAGCAGATCTGCCAGTTCCTGCTGTGCGCCGGGCGCTACGAGGAAGCCGCCGAGTGCGCCCGCACCCTCGACCGGCCCCGGCTCGCCCCCCGCCACGTCGTCCGCGAAGCCGGCCGCACCTACTGGGGCCTGGCCCTGCCGCTCAACGCCGAGGAGGCCGCCGGACTCGACATCACCGCCTGGCGCCTGGACGACCAGCCCTTCACCGCCGGCCCCCTGCGCCACGAAGTGACCGAAGTCCTCCCCGAAGGGCCGCTCCTGAGGATCCGGCTGCGCACCTACGACCCGGCCCTGCTGCTCACCGCTCCGAGCCCGGTCGGCGCCGAGCTGCGCATCGCCACCACCGGCGAGCCGCTGGCCGCACCCTTCGTGTACGACCCCGCCACGCCCGGCGAGGGCGGCCGCTTCGCCTACCGCACCGCCGAGGCCGTCCTGGACCTGCGCCGCATCCCCCACGGCCCCAAGGGCTTCCGCGGCCGCAGACACCCCGTCGTCGTCCTCGAACGCCTCGGCCTCACCCGCACCGACCCGCTGCTGGCCCCCGCGGGCCTCACCGCGCTGCGGGCGAGGATCCCCCAGCGCGGCCCCCTCGCCGCCCACACCGTGCGCGTGGCCTGCGAAGGGCACGGAGCCGGCCGGCTGGAGCTGTCCTGGGAGCGCGCCGGCGCCCTCGGCCGGGCCGAGGCCGCCGCCGGGCAGCTGCAGCCCGTCCGGCGCGGCGTCCAGCGCCTCACCCGCCGCGTCACCGGCCCCCGCATCAAGGCCCTCACCTACCACGAGCTGCAGAAACTGCCCGTGGACGAAGACCTCGTCGTCTTCGAGGCCCTGGAAGGCCGCGGCTACGCCGACAGCCCCCGCGCCCTCCACGAGGAGCTGCAGCGGCGCGGCCTGCCCCTGCGCGCCGTCTGGTCCTACTCCGGCAACCGCTCCTCCTACCCCGAAGGGCTCCCGCTGGTCCGCCGCGGCAGCTGGGAGTACGTCCACGCCCTCGCCCGCGCCCGCTACTGGGTGGACTCCCACGGCTTCCCCACGCTCTACGGCAAGCGCCCCGCCACCCGCTATCTGCAGACCTGGCACGGACAGGCCTTCAAACACATGGGCTTCGACGTTCCCGAACTGCGGCTGGCCGGCCCCGAGCGGCGGCGGCGCCACCAGGAGACGATCGACCGCTGGGACGCCCTCATCGCCCCCAGCGAGGAGTTCGAGCGCACGTTCGTCCGCGCCAACGGGTACACGGGCGAGCTCCTGCGCACCGGCCTGCCCCGCAACGACGACCTCGTCCTGTGGGACGACCCCGCCCGTCGCGAGCGCGCCGCCGCCACCCTCGAACGCCTGCAGATCCCCGACGGCCGCCGCGTCCTGCTCTACGCCCCCACCTTCCGCGACGGCGCGCGCGGCAGCGGCGAATCCGTCCGGGCCGACCTCGCCGAGCTCGTGCGCTACCTCGGCGAGGAATGGACCATCGTCGTCCGCCCGCACTACTACGAGCGGTACACCGTCCCCCGCGAGCTCGGCCACGCCGTGCGCGACGGACGCGACTTCCCCGACCTCAACGACCTCCTGCTCGCCTCCGACGTCCTCCTCACGGACTACTCGTCGGTGATGTTCGACTACGCCAACCTCGGCCGCCCGATCCTCTTCCTCACCGACGACTACGAGCACTACCGCGCCACCGCCCGCGGCACCTACTACGACCTGCCCGACATCGCACCCGGCCCGATGCTCACCACGACCGACCAGCTCGTCGCCGCCCTGCGGGACCTGAAGGCGGTGCAGGAGGAGTGGGCCGGGGCCTACGCCCGCTTCCGGGAGCGCTTCAACCCCTACGAGACGGGGAAGTCCAGCGAGACCGTCGTGGACCTGTTCTTCGCGGGCGCCCTCACAGGGGGCGAGGACCGGTGAAGCGCAACCTCTTCCTCGTCGGGATCGACGTCGACTCCATGGGCGGCTCGCAGCGCGTCCTGCACACGCTCGCCCAGGGCTTCGCCGAGCGCGGCCACCGCGTCGAGCTCATCGGCATCCGCCCCAGCCCGGAGCCCCACGCCTTCCACACCGACCCCGCCTACCGCCGCACCACCCTCTACCGCACCCCGCCCCCGCCCGCCTGGCGCGCGGCCTCCTTCGCCGAGCGGCTGAGCCCCGCGCGGCTGCGGTCGGCGCGCGCCGAGCGGCAGGAACGGGAACGGGCGCGGGAGCGGCTGGCCCGCCGCTTCGGCGCCGTCCGCGACGGCATGGTCGTCATCGGCTCGCCCTGGGCGGCGGTCTGGCTGCAGGCGGTCGAGCGGTCCCACCTGAAGGGCATCGGGCAGTACCACGAGTCCTTCCAGCAGGCCTGCACCTCCGAGAACCTCCAGCTGATCCTGCGGCACTACCCGGCCCTCGAGAAGGCGGTGTTCCTCAGCGAGCAGGACGCCGCCGAGTTCCGTCGCCGGCGGCTGCCCAACGCCGCCGTCCTGCCCAACCCGCTGCCCTTCGCCCCCGAGGGCCGGGCGCCCCTGGACACCCGGCGCGTGGGAGCGGTCGGCCGGCTGGAGCCCGTCAAACGCCTCGACCGGCTCCTCGACGCCTTCGCCGAGGCCGCCGCCGCGCACCCCGGCTGGGAGCTCCACCTCTTCGGCGACGGGCCGCAGGAGCCGGAGCTGCGCGCCCGGGCCGAGCGCCTGGGCATCGCCGCGCGGGTCCGCTTCCGCGGCAGCGTGCGGGACATGGCCGCCGCCTACCGCGAGCTTTCCGTCCTCGCCCTCACCAGCGAGCGCGAAGGGCGCCCCATGGCGCTCGCCGAGGCGTCCGCACTCGGCGTCCCCTGCGTGAGCTTCGACTTGTCGGGCGGCGTCCGCGAGCTGGTCCGCCACGGCCGGACGGGCACGCTCGTGCCCTCCGGCGACGTGGAGGGCTTCGCCGCCGCGCTCGGGGAGCTCATGGGGGACGGCGCCCTGCGCGAGCGGTACGGGGGCGCTGCGCGCGAGCACGTCGCGCCGTTGCGGCTGCCGGACGTGCTCGACCGGTGGGAGGCGCTGTTCGAGGAGATCGAGCGGTAGGCGATGGCAGGGGGGAGCGGGGGAGTATGGGCGTGAAGGCCGACTGCGGGTGGACTGTGGCCGGTCGCGCAGTTCCCCGCGCCCCTTTTGGGGTGGGGCTAGCTGCGGCGGGTTACCGACCATGCGCCGCGGGCGCCCGAGGCCAGGCGCAGTGCCAGCGAGCCGTTCACCGTGGCGTAGGGGCGGGCCAGCAGGACGCCGTGACGCAGGCTCGGGAGCGCCGCGCGGTGGAGGCCGCCGCCCACGGCCCGTACGGTCGTGCGGAAGGCCCCGCCCGCGCACTGCACCCGTACGCGCACGTCCCACGTCTGCGGCGGGGGCGCGCCGTCGCGGCGGTCGCGCCCCGCGAGCACGGACAGCGGCAGGACGACGCGCGCCGTCCACGCCGCGCCCTCGTCGGTCAGCGGCACGGCCCGCCGCAGCACCGGCCCGCCGTCCCTGCGGCGCAGCTCGACCTCCGCGGCCTCCGGCCGGATGGTGGCCAGCCGCCCGTAGAGGTCGTGGACGCGCAGCCGCAGCCGGGCGCGGGGCCGGGCCGTAAGGCGCAGTTCGGCGTCCACGGTCACCGGCAGGTGGTGCGGCGGCACGGCCTCCGGTCCGAGGACGCCGTCCAGCGCGGCCCCGGGCAGGTCCGCCGCCCAGACGGGCACGGCGTCGTCCTGCGCGTACGGCGGCAGCAGCCGGGCGGGCCGGGCGGCGAGCTGGGCCAGCCGTCCCAGGTCCCGGGGGGCCTCCGCGGCCAGCACCACCCGGGCGATCCAGCGGGCCGGCGGCCGGGCGGCGCTCAGCTCGGCCTCCTCGTAGCCGGAGAGGTAGCCGCGGGTCACCCGCCACCACGCGTGCCGGTATCCGGCGCTGCGCAGGGGCAGTTCGCGCACGTACATCCGCAGGTCGTGGTCGAGGAACTTCACCCGGGCGGCGCGGGCAAGGGGCTTGCTGCCCGCGTCGAGGAAGACGTCGACGCTGCGCCGGTGGGCGGCCACGCGCGCCTGCCAGTTGGCGATGCGCTCGCGGTCCAGGGAGAGGGAGGGCGCGGTGGCGTCGCGCCGCACGTGCCAGATGTAGACGGTGTCGGTGACGGTCGCCACGCGCGGCGCGGCCGCCATCACCCGGGCCGTGAAGACGAAGTCCTCGTAGAGGAAGCGGCCTTCGGGGAAGGCGATGCCGTGCTCGGCGAGGAAGTCCCGCTCGTAGAGCTTGTTGACGCACAGGGTGTCGCGCAGGAGCGCCGGGCGGGCCTCGGGGCTGCTGTGCACGGCGGCCCGCCGGTAGAGGGCGGGCTGCCAGCCGGTGTCACGCCGCTGGGGGAGTTCGCGGCGCACGCACAGACCCGCCGCCACGGGGGCGCGGTGGCGCAGCGCGGCGCCGAGGAGGGCGTCGACGGCGCCTTCGGGCAGGGTGTCGTCGCTGTCGAGGAACATCAGGTACGGGGCCGTGGCGGCCCGTACGCCGTCGTTGCGGGGGGTGCCGCAGCCGCCGCTGTTGGCCGCGCGGTGGATGACGCGCAGGCGGGGGTCGCTGTCGGCCAGCTCGTCGAGGATCGCGGCGGTGCCGTCGGTGGAGGCGTCGTCGACGGCGATGACCTCGGCGACGGCCGGCCCCTGGGCGAGTGCGGAGCGGACGGCGTCGCGGATGTGGGCGGCGTCGTTGAACCCGATGACGATGACGCCGACCTGCGCGGGGGGCAGGGTTCCGCTCTCGTTCACTGTCACGAAAGACAGTTTTACCGATGAATATGTATAAAGCGGGTCATTGGGAAGTCCGGGTGTGGCCGGGTCTCCGGCGGGAGCCCGGCC
>NZ_JBPQTS010000142.1:0-19957 GCF_051386455.1 Streptomyces sp. URMC 124 | reverse complement strand
CCCCCCCGCCCCCACCCCGGGGGCCGTTCGCGCGCCCAAGGCCTACGGCCTTACGAGCCGCACGCCCCCCGTACGTAGCTGAAGCCGTCCAGGAACAGCATGTCGCCGACGGCGGTGCCGGGACTCACCTGCCACGTCGAAACGACGGGCGCTTTCAGCTGCGCGGAATGGAACGTCATTGTCCGGGCCGAGGTGACGACATAGCCGCTGATGCTGCCCACATTCGCATTCTTCGCCACGAATTCCCCGGTCGCGCTGAAGGCGTAGGTCCAGTGCCCTTCGGGGGTGGAATTACTTCCGCCGCACCAGACGCCCACGACCTCGGGAGGAACGGATCCCCGTTCGTCACCGCCGGCACCGGCCGCAGCCGCCACCACTTCGGCGCTCGACGCCGGGGGGACGAAGCCCCAGGCGACGAGGGCTAGGGACAGGAAAACGGCGACAGTCAGAGCGCGGCAGAAACGCCACGCGTCACTATGGTTGACCGCAGATCGCATGTGATTCCCCCGACGCGGCATTATTCAATGCCGCGCTATCACGTAACACCCGCCGGAAACAAGGAAAAGGCTATCAGCCGGCCCACTTGATCGCACCGGCGTGACGCAAGGGGAAAACCCGAAGGCCCGGGCCGGGCCCGGGCCTTCGAAAGCGGGGCGCCCCGCCTCACTTCTCGGCGATCACCACCGCGGACGCGACCCCCGCGTCGTGGCTCAGCGACACGTGCCACGACGTCACCCCGAGCTCCTCCGCCCGCGCCGCGACGGTGCCCCGCACCACCAGCCGCGGCCGGCCGCTGGGCTCCGTCGTCACCTCGGCGTCCGTCCACAGCAGATTGCCCGGCGCGCCCAGCGCCTTGGCCACGGCTTCCTTCGCGGCGAAGCGGACCGCGAGGGAGGCGATGCCGCGCCGCTCGCCGCTCGGCAGATACAGCTCCCCCTCCGCGAACAGCCGCGCCGCCAGCCCGGGGGTGCGCCGCAGCGCGGCGTCGAAGCGGTCGATCTCCGCGACGTCGATGCCGACTCCGACGATCATTCGACGGTCACCGACTTCGCGAGGTTGCGCGGCTGGTCGACCTCGTTGCCGCGGGCCGTGGCGAGCTCGCACGCGAAGACCTGCAGCGGGACGGTGGCCACCAGCGGCTGCAGGAGCACCGGCGTCTGCGGGATCTCCACGAGGTGGTCGGCGTACGGCCGCACCGCCTCGTCACCCCGCTCGGCGATCACGATCGTCCGTGCGCCCCGCGCCCGGATCTCCTGGATGTTCGAGACGATCTTGTCGTGCAGCACGGAGCGCCCCCGGGGCGACGGCACGACCACCACCACGGGCAGGTCCTTCTCGATGAGAGCGATCGGCCCGTGCTTGAGCTCGCCCGCCGCGAAGCCCTCCGCGTGCATGTAGGCGAGCTCCTTGAGCTTCAGGGCGCCCTCCAGGGCCACGGGATAGCCCACGTGGCGGCCCAGGAACAGCACCGTGTTCTTGTCGGCCAGGGAGCGCGCGAGCTCGCGGACCGGCTCCATGGTCTCCAGGACCTCCTCCACCTGGCCCGCGATCTGCGACAGCTCGCGGATCACCGAGACGATCTCGTCGCCCCACTTGGTGCCCCGCACCTGGCCCAGGTACAGCGCGACGAGGTAGCAGGCGACCAGCTGGGTCAGGAACGCCTTGGTCGACGCGACGGCCACCTCCGGGCCCGCGTGCGTGTACAGCACCGCGTCCGACTCCCGCGGGATCGTCGAGCCGTTGGTGTTGCAGATGGCCAGCACCTTCGCGCCCTGCTCCCGGGCGTGCCGCAGCGCCATCAGGGTGTCCATGGTCTCGCCGGACTGGCTGATGGCGATCACCAGCGTCCGCTGGTCGAGGATCGGGTCCCGGTAGCGGAACTCGCTGGCCAGCTCCGTCTCGCAGGGGATGCGGGTCCAGTGCTCGATCGCGTACTTGGCGATCATCCCCGCGTGGTACGCCGTGCCGCACGCCACGATGACGATCTTGTCGGCTTCGCGCAGCACGGACGCCGGGATCCGCACCTCGTCCAGCGACAGCGTCCCCGCGGCGTCGATGCGGCCCAGCAGGGTGTCCGCGACGGCCTTCGGCTGCTCGGCGATCTCCTTGAGCATGAAGTAGTCGTAGCCGCCCTTCTCGGCGGCCGAGGCGTCCCAGTCGACGTGGTACGGCCGCACGTCCGCGGGCGCCCCGTCGAAGCCGGTGACGGTCACGCCGTCGCGGCGCAGCTCCACGACCTGGTCCTGGCCCAGCTCGACCGCCTCGCGGGTGTGGGCGATGAAGGCGGCGACGTCGGAGGCGAGGAAGGACTCGCCGTCGCCGAGGCCGACCACGAGGGGGGAGTTGCGGCGCGCGCCGACCACCACGTCCGGCTCGTCCGCGTGCACCGCGACCAGCGTGAACGCGCCCTCCAGCCGGCGGCAGACCTGGCGCATCGACTCGGCGAGGTCCCCGCAGGAGGAGAAGGACTCGGACAGCAGGTGCGCGACGACCTCGGTGTCGGTCTCCGACGCGAGGGCGTGGCCGCGCTCGGCCAGCTCGGCCCGCAGCTCGGCGAAGTTCTCGATGATGCCGTTGTGGACGACGGCGACGCGGCCCGGGTTGTCCAGGTGGGGGTGGGCGTTGGCGTCGTTGGGCGCGCCGTGCGTGGCCCAGCGCGTGTGGCCGATGCCGGTCGGGCCGGACGGCAGCGGCCGGTCCGCCAGCTCCTTCTCCAGGTTGGCGAGTTTGCCCGCCTTCTTCGCGGCGGCGAGACCGCCGTCGGCCAGCACCGCGACCCCGGCCGAGTCATAGCCGCGGTACTCCAGCCGCCGCAGCCCCGCCAATACGACATCGAGGGCGGACTGCCCTCCCACATAGCCAACGATTCCGCACATGCGGAGCAGGTTACGGCCCGGGCGGCCCCGTACGTGGCGGCAACGGCACAACCGTCCCCACGGACGGCGGCGGACCGGGGCGCCCGGACCGACCGGGCGCCCCGCCGGATCAGCAGCCCCGCTCGATCCTGTCGATGGCGTCCTGCACCATCTCCAGGTACTCGACCTCCTCGCAGCGCGGCTTGCTGCCGAGCTCGTAGCGGTCGAGGCAGTCGTCCAGGTCCTGGGTGAGGTCCTCGTCGGGCAGGGCGTCGGCCAGCTCGGCGCAGACGCGGGCGGCGAGGGCCTCCCGGTCGGCCTCGGCGGAGCGCCGGCGGGGACCGAGGGGGCTGCGGGGGTGGTTTCGGAGAGCGAACACGGCCGTCCCTAGCGTGATGCGGCCGCGTGGGGGGCAGGTGCGCGTGCGGCCTGCGAGCGGAACGTAGTGCCTGACCGGTCAGTAGGTATAGAGGTAAGTGAAAGTTCACCCAACGAGGGCAGCCGGTTACCGCCCGTACGAGGCGCACAAACCCCACAAGAACACCCGCTCCCGCCACCCGGAAGTGAGCCCCGGGCCCGACCCGCGCACAATGGGCCCGTGCCGACCACCACAGACCAGCCGCCGCAGCGCCGCCGCGCGGACTCGTCCCCGTACGTGGACCTGACCCGCGCCGAGTGGAGCGCCCTGCGGGAGAACACCCCGCTGCCGCTGACCGCCGAGGAGGTCGAGCGGCTGCGCGGCCTCGGGGACGTCATCGACCTGGACGAGGTGCGCGAGGTCTACCTCCCGCTGTCCCGGCTGCTGCACCTGTACGTCGAGGCCACCAGTCAGCTGCGGGGCACGCTGAACACCTTCCTGGGCGACGTGGGCGACGGGCACGGCTCCCAGCCCGGCACGCCCTTCGTCATAGGCGTCGCGGGCAGCGTGGCGGTCGGCAAGTCGACCACCGCGCGCCTTCTGCAGGCGCTCCTCGCCCGCTGGCCCGAGCACCCGCGCGTCGAGCTGGTCACGACGGACGGCTTCCTGCTGCCCAACGCCGAGCTGCAGGCCCGCGGCCTGATGTCGCGGAAAGGTTTCCCCGAGTCCTACGACCGGCGCGCCCTGACCCGCTTCGTCGCCGACGTGAAGGCGGGCAAGGACGAGGTCTCGGCCCCCGTCTACTCCCACCTGATCTACGACATCGTGCCCGGCGAGAGGCTGACCGTGCACCGCCCCGACATCCTGATCATCGAGGGCCTCAACGTCCTGCAGCCGGCCCTGCCCGGCAAGGACGGCCGCACGCGCGTCGGCCTCGCCGACTTCTTCGACTTCAGCGTGTACGTGGACGCGCGCGCGGAGGACATCGAGCGCTGGTACTACGAGCGCTTCACGAAGCTGCGGGCGACGGCCTTCACCGACCCCGATTCCTACTTCCGGCGCTACACCGAGGTCTCCGAGGAGGAGGCCCTGGACTACGCGCGCCGCAACTGGCGCACCATCAACAAGCCCAACCTGCTGGAGAACGTGGCCCCCACGCGCGGCCGCTCGAACCTCATCCTGCGCAAGGGGCCCGACCACAAGGTGCAGCGGCTGTCGCTGCGCAAGCTCTGACCTGACGGACCAACGACCGGACCGGGACGCCCATGCTCCATCTGCGGATGATCTGCCCGCCCGCGCGCACCGACGACGTGGTCGCCCTCGTCGAGCGGACCGTGGGCGCCACCCACCTGGCCGTCATCCCCGGCGCGGGCCGCGACCCGCACGGCGACATCGTGCTGTGCGACGTGGCGCGCGAGGCGGCCGACGAACTGCTGGGCGCCCTGCGCGCGAGCGGCCTGCCCGAGGTCGGCTCGGTCGCCGTCGAGGACGTCGACCTGCTGCTCTCCCGGCGCGCGCAGCACGCCGAGCTGGCCGCGCCCGGCTCGGGCGCCGACGCGATCGTGTGGGAGTCGCTGGTCGAGGAGACCCACGAGGAGTCCACGCTCACCATCACGTTCCTGGCGTTCCTGACGGTGGCGACGATGCTCGCCGCCTGCGGCGTGATCATGGACAGCGCGATCCTGATCGTGGGCGCGATGGCGGTGGGACCGGAGTTCGGCCCGCTGGCCGGGCTGTGCACGGCGATCGTGCGCCGGGCGCCGGGGCTCGCCTGGCGGTCGATGGCCGCACTGCTCGTGGGTTTCCCCGTGGCCATGGCCCTGACCGGCGGCTTCAGCCTGCTGATGGACGCGCTCGGGCTCTTCCACGAGGCGAAGTTCCTGGCCCCGCGCCCCCAGACGTCCTTCATCTGGCAGCCGGACGCCTTCTCCTTCGTGGTGGCGTTCCTGGCCGGTATCGCCGGCATCCTCTCCCTGACCTCGGCGAAGTCCGGAGCCCTGATCGGTGTGGCGATCTCGGTGACGACGGTGCCGGCCGCGGCGAACGCGGCCGTCGCCCTCTCCTACGGGGACTGGGCGGAGACCCGCGGATCGGCGGTGCAGCTCGCGCTGAACCTCGCGGGCATCGTGGTGGCGGGAACGCTGACGCTGCTCGTGCAGAAGTGGTTCTGGTCCCGCCACCGCGCCCCGGCGACCACCGGCCCGAAGACCTGAGCCCCCGGGCGCGCCGCGCCCGGCGTTTCCCTCCGCCGCAACGGCGAAAAGCCCCCACGGCGGAACCCGGCGGTGCCGAGCCGCCCCGGCCGGAGGCGGGCCCGGCACCGCCGAAACGCGCCGTCTCGATTCCCCGCCCTCGCGGCGGAAGAAAGACGCGGGCCCGCCCGGCCCCGGGGGACCCGGGGGGACCCGGGGCTAGCCCAGTGCCGACTTCACCACGTCGGCCAGCCGCTGCGCGACCGCCCGCGCCTGCTCGATGTCGGCGGCCTCCACCATGACCCGCACCAGCGGCTCCGTGCCCGACGGGCGCAGCAGCACGCGGCCGGTGGAGCCCAGCTGCTGCTCGGCGTCGGCGACGGCCGCGGCGAGCTCCTCCGAGGACTTCACGCGCGTCTTGTCGACGTCGCGGACGTTGATGAGGATCTGCGGCAGGCGCTCCATGACGGCGGCCAGGTCCGCGAGGGAGCGGCCCGTGGCGGCGACGCGCGCGGCCAGCATCAGGCCGGTCAGGGTGCCGTCGCCGGTGGTGGCGTGGTCGAGGACGATGACGTGCCCGGACTGCTCGCCGCCGAGGGCGAAGCCGTGCGCCTTCATCTCCTCCAGGACGTAGCGGTCGCCGACGGCCGTCTGGACCAGCTCGACGCCCTCGCGCTCCATGGCCAGCTTGAAGCCCAGGTTGGACATCACGGTGGCGACGACGGTGTTCTTGCGCAGCGAGCCCGCCTCGCGCATCGCGAGGGCCAGGACGGCGAGGATCTGGTCGCCGTCGACCTCGTTGCCCTTGTGGTCCACGGCCAGGCAGCGGTCGGCATCGCCGTCGTGGGCCACGCCCAGGTCGGCGCCGTGCTCGACGACGGCGGCCCGCAGCTTGTCCAGGTGCGTGGAGCCGCACTCGTGGTTGATGTTGAGGCCGTCGGGCTCGGTGCCGATGGTGATGACCTCGGCACCGGCGCGGGCGAACGCCTCCGGGGAGACGCGGGCCGCGGCGCCGTGGGCGCCGTCGATGACGACCTTCAGGCCGTCCATGCGGTTGGGGAGGACACCGATGAGGTGGGCGACGTAGTTGTCGAAGCCCTGGTCGTACTCGCGGACGCGGCCGACGCCGGCACCGGTGGGACGGTCCCAGGGCTCGCCGGAGGCGTGCGCCCGGTAGGTCTGCTCGATGCGGTCCTCCAGCTCGTCGGCGAGCTTGTGGCCGCCGCGGGCGAAGAACTTGATGCCGTTGTCGGGCATGGCGTTGTGGCTCGCGGAGAGCATCACGCCGAGGTCGGCGCCGAGGGCACCGGTCAGGTAGGCGACGGCGGGCGTGGGCAGCACCCCGACGCGCAGGACGTCCACGCCGGCGCTGGCGAGGCCCGCCACCACGGCGGCCTCCAGGAACTCACCGGACGCACGCGGGTCGCGGCCCACGACGGCCACCGGGCGGTGGCCTTCGAACGTCCCCGCCTCGGCGAGCACGTGCGCCGCAGCGACCGACAGGCCGAGTGCGAGCTCGGCCGTCAGATCGGCGTTGGCGACGCCGCGCACACCGTCCGTACCGAAGAGTCGTCCCACTGGTGTCCTCCGAAAAACGCGCGGATACGGGGCCTGCCTGTGAACGGGCCCCGCAATCAAAAGTGTCGGGTCAGGAACCGGAACGTTGACTTCAGGTATACGCCGATACGTCCCGGGTGACCGATAGCCGAAACGCCCCGGCGGGCACGGAGCGTGCCGCCGGGGCGTTCGAGCAGAAGCAGCGAAGCCGCGTGATTAGCGCTTGCTGTACTGCGGGGCCTTGCGGGCCTTCTTGAGACCGGCCTTCTTGCGCTCGACCGCACGGTCGTCGCGGCTCAGGAAGCCGGCCTTCTTCAGCGGGCCGCGGTTGTTGTCCACGTCCGCCTCGTTCAGCGCGCGGGCCACGCCGAGGCGCAGGGCGCCGGCCTGGCCGGAAACGCCGCCACCCGAGATGCGGGCGATGACGTCGTAGCGGTCGTCGAGCTCGAGCACCTTGAAGGGCTCGTTGACTTCCTGCTGGTGCACCTTGTTGGGGAAGTAGTCCTCAAGGGTGCGACCGTTGATCTTCCACTTGCCGGAGCCCGGAACGATCCGGACACGGGCAATGGCGTTCTTGCGACGGCCCAGGCCGGCAGCCGGCTGCGGGTCGCCGAAGCGGGACGCGAGGGACTCGGAGGTGTACTCCGACTCAACGACCTCGGTCTCGGTGGTGTACTCCTCGACGCCCTCGACCGGCATCTCGGCAGTGGTCTCAGCCACGATTCTCCTCAGACTTTCTGGTTCGGCGGTGGCCGGGACTTAGCCCTGCTTGACCTGGGTGATCTCGAACGGCTGCGGCTGCTGGGCGGCGTGCGGGTGCTCGGCGCCCGAGTAGACCTTCAGCTTCGAGAGCATCTGACGGCCGAGGGAGTTCTTGGGCAGCATGCCCTTGATCGCCTTCTCGACGGCCTTCTCGGGGTTCTTGTCGAGCAGCTCGTCGTAACGGACGGAGCGCAGACCACCCGGGAAGCCAGAGTGGCGGTACGCCATCTTCTGGGTCTTCTTGTTGCCGGACAGGTGCACCTTGTCGGCGTTGATGATGACGACGAAGTCACCCATGTCCATGTGCGGGGCGTACACAGGCTTGTGCTTGCCGCGCAGCAGGGAGGCGGCCTGAGAGGCCAGACGGCCCAGGACGACGTCCTGCGCGTCGATGATGTGCCACTGGCGCTGGACATCGCCGGGCTTGGGGCTGAACGTACGCACGGTCGTAGCCTTCGCTTCTTCAGTGAGTGGGTCCTGACACGGCCCGCCGGAGGCGGCTGCCTGCGAGGGACGCACTCCGGGGACGCAACCCGGGTGCATGCCGCTGGCGGCCACTCTGGTGGGCAAGCGTAAGGGCCCCTCGCGTGAGAACGACTAGCCAATACGCATAACGAACTCGTAGAGTACCGGGCGCCCACCGGCGGGGTCAAAACACATGGTCTCACCGGCGCCGGAGCGCAGCCACACGGCCCACTAGCGGCTGCGCGCCACGCGCCCCTCGTCCCACACCGGCTCCGGGACCTCGCGGACGCGGCCGTCCGCCCCGAAGACCAGGAAGCGGTCGAACGAGCGAGCGAACCAGCGGTCGTGCGTGACGCAGAGCACCGTCCCCTCGTAGGCCTCCAGCCCCTCCTGGAGGGCCTCCGCGCTCTCCAGGTCCAGGTTGTCCGTGGGCTCGTCCAGCAGCAGGGCCGTCGTGCCCGCCAGCTCCAGCAGCAGGATCTGGAAGCGCGCCTGCTGCCCGCCCGAGAGCTTCTCGAAGGGCTGGTCGCCCTGCTTCTCCAGCTCGTACCGCCGCAGGGCGGACATCGCCCCGCCGCGGTCCTTGGCGTGCTCCGTCCACAGGATGTCGGCCAGCGTGCGGCCCAGCAGCTCGGGGTGGGCGTGGGTCTGCGCGAAGTGCCCCGGCACGACGCGGGCGCCCAGCTTCCACTCGCCCGTGTGCGCCACGGGATTCTCGGTGTCCCCGGCCAGGAGCCGCAGGAAGTGCGACTTCCCGGAGCCGTTCGACCCCAGGATCGCGACCCGCTCGCCGTAGAAGACCTCCAGGCCGAACGGCTTCATCAAGCCGGTCAGCTCAAGGTCGACGCAGGTCACGGCGCGTACGCCGGTACGTCCGCCGCGCAGCCGCATCCGGATGTCCTGCTCGCGGGGCGGCTCCGGCGGCGGGCCCGCCTCCTCGAACTTCTTCAGCCGGGTCTGGGCCGCGGCGTAGCGGGAGGCCATCTCGTGGCTGACCGCGGCGGCCTGCCGGAGGTTGATCACCAGCTTCTTCAGCTGGGCGTGCTTCTCGTCCCAGCGCCGGCGCAGCTCCTCGAAGCGGGCGAAGCGCTCCTTGCGGGCCTTGTGGTACGTGCCGAAGCCGCCGCCGTGGACCCACACGTCGCTGCCCGCCGGGCCCGGCTCGACGCTGATGATCTTCTCGGCGGAGCGGGCCAGCAGCTCCCGGTCGTGGGAGACGAAGAGGACGGTCTTCTTGGTCTCGCGCAGCTTCTCCTCCAGCCAGCGCTTGCCGGGGACGTCCAGATAGTTGTCCGGCTCGTCCAGCAGCAGGACCTCGTCCGTGCCGCGCAGCAGGGACTCCAGGACGAGCCGCTTCTGCTCGCCGCCGGAGAGCGTGCGCACCTTGCGCCACTGGGCCTTCTCGAACGGGACGCCGAGCGCGGCCGTGGTGCACATGTCCCACACGGTCTCGGCCTCGTAGCCCCGGGCCTCGGCCCAGTCGGACAGGGCCTGCGCGTAGGCCATCTGCGCGGCCTCGTCGTCCCTCTCCATGATCGCGAGCTCGGCGGCGTCCACCGCCCGCGCCGCCTCGCGGATGCGCGGCTGGGCGACGGAGACCAGCAGGTCACGGACCGTACGGTCGTCCCGGACCGAGCCCACGAACTGCGGCATCACGCCGAGGCCGCCGCTGACGGAGACGGTGCCGCCGTGCGGCTGCAGCTCGCCGGCGATCAGGCGCAGCAGCGTCGTCTTGCCGGCGCCGTTGGCCCCGACGAGGGCGACCGCGGCGCCTTCGCCGACGCGGAAGGAGACATCGCCGAGGAGCACCCTCCCGTCCGGGAGGTAGTACTCCAGATGTGCCGCTTCCACGTGTCCCATGGGCGGGATTCTCCCTGCTCGCCAAGGGGGCGACCAACCCGTTTTCGCGGTTTACGATGCACGCCATGAGTTTTGGGCAGGCAGGGCCGTACGGGCCCCCGGGGGATCCGCAGCAGCCGCACCAGCAGCCGGGTCCGCCCCCGGGTCCGCCGCCGGGCCCGCAGCCCGGCGCGCAGCCGATGCCGCCGGCCGGACAGTTCGGGCCGCCGCCCGTCCTGTCGCCGCAGCCGCCGCAGCAGCCGCAGGCCGGGGCCCCGCAGGCCCAGCCTCCGCAGGCGCAGCCTCCGCAAGCCCAGCAGCCCGTCCCGCAGTCGCAGCCCCTGCCGCAGCAGGACGGCCGGCAGCAGCCGCAGCCGCCGGCCCAGCAGCCCGCGCCGCCCGCACCCCCCGCGCCGTGGGCCTCCGCCCCCGGCCAGGCCTCGCACACCCCCGACTGGGACGCCCTCGCCGACACCACCGCGGCCCGCGGCCGGCGCCGCAAGTGGCTGCTGATCGGCGGTGGCGCGCTGGCCACGGTCGCCGTGGCCGGCACCGTGGCGGCCCTCGTCGTCGGTTCGCACAAGGGCGGCAAGTCCGCCTCCGGTCTGCCGTCGCCGCAGAAGCTGCCGAGCTCCTCCGGCTCGCCCGAGCCGTCGTTCTCACAGGTCGCCCCGCCGCCCCCGCCCAATCCGCGCGACTTCATAGCCAGCGCGGAGAAGGACAAGGCGCCGCTGAGCACCAAGACGCTCTTCCCGCACAGCAAGCCCTCCCTCGACAAGCGCAAGTACGACCGCATCGACACGGCCACGACCGAGGACTGCGCCTCGGCGACGCAGGGCGGGCTCGGCTCCGTCCTGACGAGCAACGGCTGCCGGAAGGTGATGCGGGCGACGTACACGCGCGACGGGGTGGCCGTGACCGTCGGCGTCGCCGTCTTCGACACGAAGGCCGCCGCGGACAAGGCCAAGGAACAGTCCACCGGGAACATCGCCTCGCTCTCCGGCGACGGCCCCTCCTTCTGCCGGGCCACGGCCTGCCGCCTGACCGCCAATGCGGAGGGGCGCTACGCGTACTTCACCGTGTCCGGCTACCTGAACGGCAAGGCCGTCCCGGACGACGACAAGGACGCCCTGCAGGCGGGCCGCGACGTGGCGGGCTACACCTTCCGCCGCATCATGGCCCGCGCGAACTCCCAGGCGGCGGCCTCCGTGGCCACGCCGTCCGCGTCCCCGGGCAACGGCAACAAGAAGCAGGCGTAGCCGGGCGACCGGGCCGGGACGGCGGTGTCAGCCGCCGTCGCCGCCGTCCCCCGCCTCGCCGCCCTCCCCCGCCGCCATCGGCGAGGAGGGCGGCGGCACCGTGGGCGCCTTCTGTTCCGCGCGTTCCAGCTTGGCGATCTGGGCGTCCACGAGCTCCTGCGGGATCTCGACGTCCTCGGGGTCGGAGAGGCTGGTGGCGAAGAACATCGCGAGCGTCGCGCCCGAGCGCACGACCGTGATCAGGCTCGGCGCCCGCTCCGCCGCGTTCTCCAGCCGGTACGCCACCGCCTCGTCCCCCAGCCGGGGCGCCGTGAGCGTCCGCACCGCCCGGAACTCCTGGGGCTCGCCCTCCCCGGTGCGCATGCGGAAGCCGCCCGCGCAGCCGGCCGCGGCGGACCGCAGCCCCTCCAGGGTGGAGACCGCCCCGTCGCCGCGGTACGTGGAGACGCGGATCATCCCCATGAGGCCCTGGAAGTCGAGGTCCTCACCGGCCTTGGCGAAGGTGTTCACGACGGACGCGGCCGGCGCGGGCCGGGGCCGGGAGCCGAGGGCCTCGACGAGGGGCCGGCAGGAGGCGTCGTCCGCGACGGGCCGCCCGCCGCCGGCCGCCCAGCTGCTCGCCCGCTCGATCTGGAATCCGGGGACCTCGCGCGGCCCCAGCTCGACGTGCCGGAGCTGGGCAGAGCTCAGTATCCGCACGGCACCGCGCGTGCCCTTGGCCTCGCCGCGGCCGCCGCCGCGACCGCCTCCTCCGCCGGAGCCGCCGTTCCCGTCGAGTCCGCCGTCGCCGCCACTGCCGCCGCAGCCCGCCGTCAGCCCGAGGGCCACGACCGCGGAGACCGCCACCATCGCCTTCACAGGGCCCAGCCTCCCAGCGCCCGCGGGGTCCGTCCCCGCGCCACGCCCGGCCACCCGGTTACCCTCTGGACTGCCGTTCGATGCGGGCGCTTGACGGGAGCGTCGCGACTGCCCCTACAGTTCGCTCGCCCGAACAAACGAGCTCCCCACCCGGACGGTCCGAGGACGATCTCACCCTTGACGCAAGCGACGTGACTCAAGCCACAATGTAGCCTCGACAGGCAACCGAAATCCCTCCCAACGGTCTTTACCGACGGAATCGGACCGGACCAACGAAGCATCCGGCCGACAGGGGAGACCCGCACACCCAGGCCAGGGGGAAGGACGGACGCGCCGCCCGTAGCGCCGCGCACACACCGCCATGAAGATCTCTTTCCTTTTGCAGAACGCCTACGGCATCGGCGGCACGATCCGCTCCACCTTCAACGTCGCCAGTGCGCTCGCCGCCCGGCACGACGTGGAGATCGTGTCCATCCACAGGACCGGTGGCACACCCAAGCTCCCCCTGCACCGCAAGGTGAAGCTGGTCCACCTGATCGACACCCGCGCCGAGACCGGCGCCGACCGGGACAACCCGCTCCTGGAGCAGGACAGCGCCCACATCCCGCCCGTCGAGGCCAAGGGCGCCCACTTCAGCGCCCTGACCGACAAGCGCGTCGCCGAGCACCTCGCCCGCACCGATGCCGACGTCGTCGTCGCCACCCGCCCCGGCCTCGTCATGTACCTGGCCGAGTTCGGGCAGGAGCGCTATCTGCGGATCGGCCAGGAGCACCGGATCTACGGCACCCACGAGCCGAACATCCGCGCCGCCCAGGACCGCGCCATCCCGCACCTGGACGCCCACACGGCCGTCTCCGACGCCGACGCCGCGACCCACCGCGAGCAGTTCCCGGGCATCAGGACCAAGCTCGTCGCGCTCCCCAACGGCGTCCCCGCCTCCGAGGTCGAGCCCTCCGACGGCAAGGCCAAGCTCGTCGTCGCCGCCGGCCGCCTCATCCCCGTCAAGCGCTACGACCTCCTCGTCACGGCCTGGGCCACCGTCGCCGCCGCCCGCCCCGACTGGAAGCTGCGCATCTACGGCCGCGGCCCCCAGCAGGCCAAGCTGCGCGAGCAGATCGACCAGCTCGGCCTCACCGAGCACATCACCCTCATGGGCCCCCACTCCCCCATCGAGACCGAGTGGGCCAAGGGCTCCATCGCCGCCGTCACCTCCCGCGAGGAGTCCTTCGGCATGACGATCGTGGAGGCCATGAACTGCGGCGTCCCCGTCGTCGCCACCGACTGCCCGCACGGCCCCGGCGAGATCATCAAGGACGGCCACGACGGCCTCCTCGTCACCAACCTCGACAGCGACGCCATCGCCAAGGGCCTCCTCAAGCTCATCGAGGACGACGAGCTGCGCCGCACCATGGGCGAGAACGCCCGCGTCTCCGCCGAGCGCTACCACCCCGACGCCATCGCCCGCCGCTACGAGGAGCTCATCGAGAGCCTCGGCGGCGTCCGCGGCGGCTCCGCCCCGGCAGCGGCCCCCACCGGCGGCACCGCCGGCACCGCCGAGCGCAAGCCCGCGCCCGTCCCGCTGACGAAGATGCTGCGCCGCACCGCCGGCAAGATCCTCCGCCCCCTGCGCCGCGGCGTCGCCAAGCCCGCCACCCCGCCGGTGAAGGCCGCGATCAAGGAGATCGTCCGCAAGCCGCTGCGCTGCACCGCCTCCTGCCGCGTCGACGCCGACGGCAACATCCTCGTCTCCGTCGACCGCAAGGGCCTCTCCGGCGAGAAGCTCTCCCTCACGGTCACCCGCCGCAAGGAGGGCAAGCCCGTCAGCGTGCCCCTGACGGCACCGGCCGGACCCAAGGATCCCTACACCGCCGTTCTCGACCGCAAGCAGCTGCGCCTGGGCGAGGGCCGCTGGGACCTCCACGTCGTCCGCGGCGACGACGGCGCCCGCCGCCGTGTCGTCTCCCACCTCGCCGAGGGCCGCGGCCTGGTCGAGCTGGAGCCGCTGCCCGACGCCCCCTTCACCTGGTGGGTGCCCTACCCGACCGTCGACGGCTTCCTCGCCCTGCGTGCCTGGAACCGCCCCGTCCACGCCGAGGCCCGCCTCGTCCGCCAGGGCGAGACCGCCCTCACCGTCGAGGGCACCCTGCACGGAGCCGCCTTCGCCGACGGCGCCGAGCCCGTCCTCGTCGCCACGCCGCGCACGGAGACCGCCGACCGGGTGACCGCCGAGGTCACCGCCGTCGACAGCACGACCTTCCGTGTGAGCATCCCCTACGCCGAGCTGCGGCACGCCCGCGGCACCGGCGAGGAGAACACCGTCTGGGACCTGGCCCTGCGCCTCACCCCGGACGGCGAGCCGGTCAAGGTCGCCCGCCTCGTCGGCGACATCGTCGACCGCAACAAGACGGACCTGTACCCGAAGGTCGACGGCATCAAGCCGTACTTCACGGTCAACAGCGACCTGGCGATCAGCTGCCCCAGCTGACCCCCTCATGGGGGAAAGGGCCCGGCTTTCGCCGGGCCCTTTCCCCCATCCGTCTCAGCAGCAACCCGAACCGGGCAGCGACCTCTTGTTCCGAGCGGCAAGATTCCGCGCGGCAAGCTCGGAGTCGGCCGGGTACCCGACCTCCTCCAAGGTCAGCCCGTGCGGCCGCACCACATGCACCGCGGAGTCCCGCACGCCCGCGGCCAGCACCCGGCCCGGCCACTCCACCGGCCGGTGCCCGTCCCCGACGAACAGCAGCGCACCCACCAGCGACCGCACCATGTTGTGGCAGAAGGCGTCCGCCCGCACGGTGGCCGTGATGACGCCGGAGGCGTCCCGCTCCCAGCTCAGCTGCTGCAGCGTGCGAATGGTCGTCGCGCCTTCGCGCCGCTTGCAGTAGGCGGCGAAGTCGTGTTCACCGAGCAGCGCCTTCGAGGCCGCGTTCATGGCGTCGACGTCCAACGGCCAGTCGTGCCACAGCACGTGACCGCGCAGCAGCGGGTCGACACCGCCGTGATGGTCCGTCACCCGGTAGGCGTAGCGCCGCCAGATCGCGGAGAAGCGCGCGTTGAACCCGGCCGGCGCCTCGGCGACCTTCCACACCCGCACGTCGTGCGACAGCCGGCCGGCCAGCCGGCGCAGCAGCTTGTCCTCGTGCTCGGCCCACAGCTCGGCCGGCAGGTCGACGTGCGCGACCTGGCCCCGGGCGTGCACTCCGGCGTCGGTCCGGCCCGCGACCGTGAGCTCGAACGTCTCCTTGGACCGCGTCACGGTCCGGATCGCGTCCTCCAGCTCGCCCTGCACCGTGCGCTGACCCTCGCGCTGCTTGGCCCAGCCGGAGAAGTCCTTGCCGTCGTACGACAGGTCCAGTCGCACCCGCACGTGGCCGGGTGCCACCTCGTCACTCACCAGGGGTTCCTCTCAGAAATGCGGGACGGGCCCCCCCCCGGAAAAGGGGCGGGCCCGTCACTGACACGCATCAGCGGTGTCAGGCGTCCTTCGACTCCTCGGCCGGAGCCTCGGCGGCAGCCTCGGACTCCTTGACCGCACGCTTGGTGGCGGCCTCGGCCTCGGCAACGGTCGCCTTCTTGGCGATCTCGCCCTCGACCAGCTCGATCACGGCCATGGGAGCGTTGTCGCCACGGCGGTTACCGATCTTGGTGATACGGGTGTAGCCACCCGGACGCTCGGCGAAGCGCGGAGCGATCTCGGTGAAGAGCACGTGCACGATGCCCTTGTCCGTGATCGTCTGCAGCACCTGGCGACGGTTGTGGATGTCGCCCTTCTTCGCCTTGGTGATCAGGCGCTCGGCGACCGGACGCAGGCGGCGGGCCTTGGCCTCGGTCGTCGTGATGCGGCCGTGCTCGAAGAGCGACTTGGCGAGGTTCGCCAGCATCAGCTTCTCGTGCGCGGCACCGCCGCCCAGACGGGCACCCTTGGTGGGACGCGGCATGGTGTTTCTCCTAGGTGTCTGCCCCGGCCGTATCAGGTACCGGGGTCAGTATCCGAGCGGGCGGTCGCCCGTCGGAGACCCGCGCCCCCCGTGAGGGGCGCGGGGAACTGCGCGACCAGCCGAAGCGGACGCGCAGCCAAGATCGGACCGTAAAGGCCCGAGCTCTTAGTACTGCTCGGTCTCGACGAAACCGGCGTCCGCGTCGTCGTCCGCACCGAAGGCGTCCGCGGCGGCGGTCGGGTCGAATCCGGGCGGGCTGTCCTTGAGGGCCAGGCCCATGCCGGCCAGCTTCGCCTTGACCTCGTCGATCGACTTCGCACCGAAGTTGCGGATGTCGAGCAGGTCGGCCTCGGAGCGGGCGACGAGCTCACCCACGGAGTGGATGCCCTCGCGCTTGAGGCAGTTGTACGAGCGGACCGTGAGCTCGAGCTCCTCGATCGGCAGCGCCAGGTCGGCGGCAAGGGCGGCGTCCGTCGGGGACGGGCCCATGTCGATGCCCTCGGCGTCGATGTTCAGCTCGCGGGCCAGACCGAACAGCTCGACCAGGGTCTTACCGGCGGACGCCATGGCGTCGCGCGGGCGCATGGCCTGCTTGGTCTCGACGTCGACGATCAGCTTGTCGAAGTCGGTGCGCTGCTCGACTCGGGTCGCCTCGACCTTGTAGGTGACCTTGAGGACCGGCGAGTAGATGGAGTCGACCGGGATACGGCCGATCTCCTGGCCCACCTGCTTGTTCTGGACGGCGGAGACGTAGCCGCGACCGCGCTCGACGGTCAGCTCCATCTCCAGCTTGCCCTTGGCGTTCAGGGTCGCCAGGACCAGGTCGGGGTTGTGCACCTCGACACCGGCCGGCGGGGCGATGTCGGCGGCGGTGACCAGACCCGGGCCCTGCTTGCGCAGGTACATCACGACCGGCTCGTCGTGCTCCGAGGAGACGACCAGCTGCTTGATGTTCAGGATGAGGTCGGTGACGTCCTCCTTGACGCCCGGCACGGTGGTGAACTCGTGCAGGACACCGTCGATGCGGATGGACGTGACCGCCGCACCCGGGATCGAGGAGAGGAGCGTACGACGCAGGGAGTTGCCGAGGGTGTAGCCGAAGCCCGGCTCCAGCGGCTCGATCACGAACCGGGAGCGGAACTCGTCGACGACCTCTTCGGTCAGCGAGGGACGCTGAGCGATCAGCATGCGATGAATCCTTCAGTCATGGACACCCACTATTTGATGCCCTGAGGTACTACAAGGGTACGGGCGATACGGCCCCGAGGAGCCGTATCGCCCGTGTGCCGTACGAAGCGGCGCGATGATGATCAGCGGGCCTCGCGGCCCGACGGATCAGACGCGGCGGCGCTTCGGGGGACGGCAGCCGTTGTGCGGGGTCGGGGTGACGTCCTGGATGGAGCCGACCTCGAGACCGGTCGCCTGGAGCGAACGGATGGCGGTCTCACGACCGGAACCCGGGCCCTTGACGAAGACGTCGACCTTGCGCATGCCGTGCTCCTGGGCGCGGCGGGCAGCCGACTCGGCGGCCATCTGCGCGGCGAACGGCGTGGACTTGCGGGAGCCCTTGAAGCCGACGTGGCCGGCGGAGGCCCACGAGATCACGTTGCCGGTCGGGTCCGTGATGGACACGATCGTGTTGTTGAACGTGCTCTTGATGTGCGCGTGGCCGTGAGCGACGTTCTTCTTTTCCTTGCGGCGCACCTTCTTGGCAGCGCCCTGACGACCCTTGGGGGGCATGTCTTACTCCTGAATGGAGGGAGGTGGTCGGTCCTACAGCGAAGACCGCTGGAATGCGGGCGTCGCGGGGGTCGCCCCCCGGAGCACCGCAGCGTCCGCTGTGGACTACTTCTTGCCCGGCTTCTTCTTGCCGGCGATGGCGCGACGCGGGCCCTTGCGGGTACGAGCGTTCGTGCTGGTGCGCTGACCGTGGACCGGCAGGCCACGACGGTGACGCAGACCCTGGTAGCAGCCGATCTCGACCTTGCGGCGGATGTCGGCCTGGATCTCGCGACGGAGGTCACCCTCGGTCTTGAGGTTGGCGTCCACGTACTCGCGGATCTTGACCAGGTCCTCTTCGGGAAGGTCACGAACGCGGGTGTTCGGGTTCACACCGGTGGCGGCGAGGGTCGCCTGCGACTGGGTGCGGCCGATACCGAAGACGTAGGTGAGTGCAACCTCCACGCGCTTGTCGCGCGGGATGTCAACACCGGAAACGCGTGCCATTCAATGGCTCCAGATGTTCTCGGGGGTCTGACACAGAACCGATCCCGGCCGCCGTACTAGGTACGTTCCGGGTCCCCGGCCCCCGCCGGAGGTATCGCCAGTGATCACTGGACGGGTTCTGCGTATGTACGTTTTTGCTCGCGTCGCGCGAAGAAACTGCGGAAGTGCAGGTTCTGCGTCAGCCCTGGCGCTGCTTGTGGCGCAGGTTGTCGCAGATGACCATGACCCGGCCGTGGCGGCGGATCACCTTGCACTTGTCGCAGATCTTCTTGACGCTCGGCTTGACCTTCATGGGTGTGAGGTTCTCCGGGTCAGTGCCGTCGCCCCGTACGAGCGGGACGGCGACAAGATCTACTTGTAGCGGTAGACGATCCGGCCACGCGTCAGGTCGTAGGGAGAGAGCTCCACGACGACCCGGTCATCCGGAAGGATGCGGATGTAGTGCATCCGCATCTTGCCGCTGATGTGCGCGAGGACCTTGTGACCGTTCTGGAGCTCCACCTTGAACATTGCGTTCGGCAGAGACTCGATCACGGTGCCCTCGATCTCGATGGCACCTTGCTTCTTGGCCACGCTTCGCCTTTCGAATCGGCTACCTTGATCAACTCTCGTATGTGCGTGCCAACGGCACGAAGGCATGCAGATACACGAGAGCCGACGCGTCAGTCTACGTCAGGGCAACCCGAAAGACTAATCCAGGGGTGACTGCCCAGCCGCAGTGATCCTTAAGCGGCGCTCACGCGAGGGGGTCCGGGGCCGCCGTCACGCCGTATTCCGCGAGCTTCGCCTTGCCGCCGTCGACCGCCGTCAGGACCAGCGGCCCTTCCTCCGTCAGGGCGACCGAGTGCTCCCAGTGGGAGGACCAGGACATGTCGTCCGTCAGGACCGTCCAGTCGTCCTCCAGCACGTGCGTACGGGCCGTGCCGAGGCTCACCATGGGCTCGATGGCGATGCAGAAGCCCGGGACGAGCTTGGGGCCCTTGCCGCGCTTGCGGGAGACGTAGTTCAGCAGGTGCGGGTCCATGTGCATCTCGGAGCCGATGCCGTGGCCGCCGTAGTCCTCGATGATCCCGTACTTCCCGGAGGCCGGGCGCGGCTGGCGGCGGATGTAGCCCTCGATGGCCCGGGAGATGTCCACCAGGCGGTTGCCGTTCTTCACCGCGGCGATGCCGGCCCACATGGACTCCTCGGTCACCCGGGAGAGCTCCAGCAGCTCCGGAGCGTGCCCGGTGCCGACGAAGGCGGTGAAGGCCGCGTCGCCGTGCCAGCCGTCGACGATGGCGCCGGCGTCGATGGAGATGATGTCACCGTCCTTCAGGACGGTCCTGGTGTCCGGGATGCCGTGGACGACGACCTCGTTCACCGAGGTGCAGATCGTGGCGGGGAAGCCGCCGTACCCGAGGAAGTTCGACTTCGCGCCGTGCTCGGCGATCACCTTGCGGGCGACGTCGTCCAGGTCCTTGGTCGTGGCGCCCGGCACGGCCGCCTCCCTGGTGGCCGCGTGCACGGCGGCGACGACCAGGCCGGCCTCGCGCATCTTCGCGATCTGCTCGGCGGTCTTGATCTCGACCATGGGATGCCTTCCTGGGTCTTTCGGTCCACATACTCAAACAAACACTACGGCCGCGGTGCCCCGAAGGGCACCGCT
>NZ_JBPQTS010000141.1:0-20105 GCF_051386455.1 Streptomyces sp. URMC 124 | reverse complement strand
GCCCCCGCCAATTCCTTGATCTTCTTCTCGATCAGCGGCTTGTCGAAGCGCTCGTAGCGCGCGGTCTGGTTCTCCGGAAGGAGGAGCCCGATGGTGAGCGGGCCCTTCTTGTCCTTCTTGGTCTCCCCGCCGCCGGCCTCCTTGGCACTGCCACAGGCGGCGAGACCGGCCGCCATCGACATGGCCGCCACGGCCACGGCTGCACGACGCAGATGCGTGTTCACTTGCAGAAACCTCCCTGACGAGGCCGCGTCGTTGCGGCCGAGGTGGCTGGAAGTCAACTCGGCGCCCGGAGCACCGTCAAGAAGTAAATCCCTAACGAGACGGCAACGATGCCATTCGTTATCTACGTAAACTCAAGAAGGTTCCGGCCACAAATGGGCCGAAGCCCGCCCAGCCCTCAGACGGGCAGGGGGGAACCAGCCGGAACGGGCGCGTCGAGCAGGGTGGAATCCCCCATCTCGCTCAGCACGAGCGCGAGCGCACCGAGCACCTCGGCCCGGCCGCCGAGCGCACCGGGGACGACCTCCAACTGCCGTGCGGCGCTGGGGATCGCGTACCGGGAGACGGATTCGCGGATGGGAGCGAGTACGAGCTCACCGGAGTCGGCGAGATCGCCCCCGAGGACGATGCGACGGGGGTTGAGCAAGTTGCACAGATTGGCCACACCACTGCCGATATGCCGCCCGACATCCGAAATGACCCGCCGGCAGCCGGGGTCGCCCTCGCGGGCGAGCTGCACCATGCGGGTGACGGTGAGGTCGGTTCCATGAGCTGAATGCAGCAGCGGCAGGACGTAGCGGGCGGCGGTGAAGGTCTCAAGGCACCCGCGGTTGCCGCAGCGACAAACAGGCCCGGACTCGTCGAGCGTAATATGCCCGATTTCACCCGCGGTGCCCCCCGGCCCACGATAGATCTGCCCATTAATAACAAGTCCGGCACCGACACCACTGGCGACCTTGATGTAAGCAAGATCGGACGCCCCGCGCCCGGCGCCCCACACGAGCTCGCCCAGGGCCCCGAGGTTCGCATCGTTATCGACGTGCACAGGCACGCTGAGCCGCTCGGCGAGCTCGTCCCGCGGATTGGTCCCGGCCCACCCGGGCAGGATGGCGGTCGACCCGAGCGTGCCGGTCTCGACGTCGATGGGCCCGGGCACACCGAGCCCCACCCCGATGATCTTCCCCGGCTCGATCCCGGTATCCGCGATCAAGCGCCGGACCAGCCGCTCGGCGCGCTCCAGCCCCTGCGCCGCAGAGGCATCGACGTCCAGCGGCTCGGCGTCTTCGGCCAGGACCCGCTGGGCGAGGTTCCCGATGGCCACCCGCAGATGCGTATGCCCGAAGTCCACCCCGACAACGACGCCGGCGTCCCCGGACAGGGACACGCTCCGGGCCCGCCGCCCTCCGGAGGAGGTGGGCGTGACCTCGACGGTCCCGCCGTCCTTCAGCTCCCGAACGATATTGGAGACCGTAGCGGCGGACAGCCCCGTAGCCCGGGCGATCTCCGCCTGCGTGAGCGACCCCGCCCTGCGCACCGCACGCACGACCCGCTCGAGGTTGGCCCGGTGCAGCGACGACTGCGACCCCGGAGTCTCCACGCCCATCCACTCCCACCTAGCCGGACACGGCACGCCGGCCGTCCCCGCAACCGGACCACAACTCTGGAGCCCGGCCATCATCCATACAACACATGAACTCTAAGCAGAGCCGCCACCGGGATCCCCCGTCAAGGTCTCGAACCAGATCGAGGCCGTATCGTGCGGGTGAGCCAG
This sequence comes from Streptomyces sp. URMC 124, assembly GCF_051386455.1. Lineage (NCBI taxonomy): Bacteria > Bacillati > Actinomycetota > Actinomycetes > Kitasatosporales > Streptomycetaceae > Streptomyces > Streptomyces sp. URMC 124. The sequence goes on along the minus strand of NZ_JBPQTS010000141.1, from coordinate 18,331 downwards.
TTCGCTTGTTACGCGCTGCGCATCCGACACGGCCGAAGCCCCGCCAGGCCTTACCTGACGGGGCTCCACATCTCTTCTGGGAGCTGGAATTACCCCCTGCCGCCGCTGAAGGGAAGATCCGGCAAGGCCCGGAGGAGCGCCCTCACCTGATCCTTGGTCGCGCCTACACGCGTCTCGAAATCGCAGTCATCTCCCGTCTCAAGAGCTTCACTCATCAGTGATTGAACAAGGAAGAACTCCTCTCTCGGCATCACTACGACAATCTGATCCCCATGGTCCTCTACCTGCATTTCAGCTGCCCCTCTCACTCCGGCCTGAAATTGTTCAGGAAATAATCGTACCCAGCCTTTGGCGCGAAGACAGTCCCACCATCTGGAGAGCCCGGGTTGCGAATCACAATAACCCCGTTCTTCCAGTAGGCGCTTCTTCCGAGAGCTCCAACGCGACGCTCCCCGTTGAGGATCACATCCTCAATCATTTCAGCAAACTGTGCGCGAGTTCGGATTCCTGGAAATTCTCCCTGCTCCACCACGTGCTTCCGGTACGCATGCCCGTCCGCCCCGGCGAGCTCCTCCGCCGCCATCCGGGCCTGAAGTCGCCGAGCGTTAGCAACATTGCAGTTGCTGTTATGAACGAGTACCGGGGTAGATCCCGCCAGCACATAGTACGTGTGCAGATCGTCGATAGTCAGGTTGTAGGTCTTGGCTGTCTGTGCGAAAGGTCGATTTCCCGCAACCCTGACTGCTCGCCCGTCAACAGTCCTGAGCGTCATCCCGGCGCGCAGCTCAGCAGCCCTCACCCAGGCGTTCGCAGACGGTGACCAGAACGGATGCTCGTAGGTTGCCGTAAGCCTTTCGGTGCCTCGCGGGGTGTCTATGTCCAGCTCGTTGAAACGTTTGTCGTGCTCGGTGACGATAAGACCGGTCACTGCACGCTGACCCGTCTTGCCGCTGACTGGGTCAGTGGCAACTACTACATCGCCGACCTCGACGGACTCGATATTCTTTGTCGAGCGGTCCGCCATTAGCACCTTGGTGCCCGCAAGGAAACATTCCAGACACTTTGCTGCCTTAGCGGCACGAGATTCCTTGGCTACAGCTTCTACTCCCTTCTTGCCCCACTTGACAACCCTACCCACGGGCAGGGACAGAACTAGGGACACAGAGCATTTGCTTGCCGAAGGGTTTTTTACACAATCCGCTGCAACGTCATCCACTCCCCACATAAACATGGCGAGTTTCATCACACTGAGGTCTGGAGGGTCAGTGTCCAGAGTCCATTCCCCCGGCCCCCTGGTGCAGGCCTGGAATTGGTAGTCCAGATCACGACTACCCGCGGTGCCCGGTCGGCACCTCCTCTTCTCCTTTTCCTTCTTCTCCTTCTCCAGCTGTTTACGCTTCTCCTCTGCTTGGCGCTGCGCTTCAGCTTGCTCGGCCTGACGCTTCACCACCACCTCACGCCACGCCTGGGACGCAAAGTCATTAGCTTCTTTAGCGCTCTTTCCAGCTGCTACAGCAGAATGGCGAGCGTCACCTGCGTACTCGGATGCATCAATTGCCGCACTCCGCGCATAGCTTGCAGAGAACTGAGACTGGGCAGCAGATTCGGCGGCTGCGGCCTCATCGCGGTCGGCGGCATCGGCAGCGTTTCGTGCGGTGACAGCAGACTTTGCAGCCTTGGCAGCGGAGCTCTCCGCTTGCCGGGCCGACTTGTCGGCATCGGCGGCGTAGCCCTTTGCCTCATCGGCCGACTTCTGAGCCTGGTCAGCGGCCTTCTGAGCGTCACCAGAGGCGCCCTTGGCCACGGCTGCTGCCCTGGCGGCCACCCACTGGTTCTCCCGGGCCTTGGCCGCGACCTCGGAGCCGTGAGAAATAAGAACCTGAAGCTGGGCGACGTGAGTCGCGGCAAGCTGGTCCTTACGGTCGGCCATGTACTGGCCTGCCTGGATGAAGGAGTGGAGCTCGTCCGCGGGCCCGGCCAAGGCGACCTTGGCAGCAGCCTTTACTTCGGGTCCGCCGTCGTTGAGGAGTCCTGCGGCCAGAACCTGCTCGTCGACGTTTCGGGCCTGGTGCTGGCCACTGGCGAGGAATACAGCCAGATCCTTGGGGTTTTTACTAGCCAGCGCAGCCTTGGCGGCTTCCTTCACCCCAGGACCGCCGGCATCGAGGACTCCGTACGTCTCGATGCTGAGGTCCGTCGCCCCTGCCGTGTACTGACCAGTGGTGTAGAAGTCCCTGATCTGCTGGCCATTACCCCTGAGTGCTTCCTGAGCTGCCGTACGAACGGACTCATAGGGGCTCTGAGTGGACAGATCGACGACCCGCTGACGGGCCTCGTCCTGCTCCGCCTGCGTCCATCCCGTGCGCAGGTACTCAAGGACGTCATCGTCCGCGCCTGCCAGAGCCGTGGCCGCGGCCTCCTGGCTGAACGGCCCACGGACCTTGAGCGCCCGCATCGCCAGCGCACGTCCCTTCGCCGCGACCGCCTTCACATCGGCGCCCGGCTTGGACGCTTCGGCCGCCAGGCCTTGGGCCGTACCGTCCAGAGCCCTGTCCTCCATCACCTGGGCAGCAGTGGCCGACGTGAACTTCGCTGCTTGCGCCTGGTCGGACTTGGCTCGTTCGACAGCAGCGGCAGTACGGGTGGCGAGCTCCTCAGCCTCCGTTTCGCGGGCTATCTCAAAGACCTTCTTGGCGGTATCGACCGCCTTCTTCGCAGCGTCGGCAGCCTCCTTCGCCGCATCGGCCTGCTTGGCCGCCTCGGTCGCCGCGTCCTTGGCCTCGCCCGCATGTTTGGCCGCTTCCTCAGCGGCGTCCGCTGCCTTGTTCGCGTGATCTGCGGCAGAGTTGGCCGCGTCCCGCGCCTCAGCAGCGGCACTGGCGGACTTCCGTGCCAGCGACTCAGCCGCAGCAGCGGCCCGGTTGGCTTCCCGTGCGTGCCGACGGGTTTCCGCTGCCGCCGCCTTGGCCTCGGCCGAGTGGACCCCGGCTGCGTCGGCGTACCCGCTCGCCTCGTCGGCGGCATCAGCAGCGGCATCGGCGTTGGCGCCGGCGCTCCGCGCGGCCTTCGACGCGGTCTCGGCAGCCGAAGATGCCTTGCGCGCCTGGTCCGCTGCGGCAGCCGACCTCTTCGCAAGCCCCGCCGCATCGCGCGCTTGCTTCGCGTAGTTCTTGGCGTTCTCGGCCTGGCCCGCGTCCTTGCCGGCCGCTATGGCAGCGTTGTAAGCGCGAGTGGCAGCCTCTGCGGCGGCGTTGGCCGCACTCGCAGTCTGAGCAGCAGCCATGGCTGCTATTCGGGCGGTGCGCTGAGCGGCGTTGGCGGCGCCGATGGCCTGCTGAGCCGCACTGGCAGCGTTCTGCGCAGCCTTGGCAGCCTGCTGCGCCTTAACGGCAGCCTTCTTGGAGTCGTCCTTGGCCGCCTTGGTTTCTCGAGCCGCCTTCTGCGCGGACTCCTTCGCGAGCTCAGAGGCCGCGACCGCGCGGCCCGATGCCTTCTGGGCCGCCTCGGTCGCCTGCTCGGCCCGCAGACCGGCCTGTTCGGCCTGCTTGGTGAGATCCGCGATGGTGGCATGCTCTTGGTCCCGGTTGCGGGCCGTGAACTGGCCCACCTCCAGGAACTCCACCCTGTCCTCGGGTGTCCCCTTCATTGCGAGGTTGCCCGCGGCCTTCACGTTCGGGCCGCCCTCAGCGGTGATCGACAGGACGAGAATCTCGTCGTCTATCTCACGAGCCTTGTACTGGCCGACCTCGAGAAACTGGGCAACATCGGCAGGGGTCCCCTTGAGGGCAGCGTTACCGGCGTCCTTTACCCCATTACCTCCGAAGTAGATGACTTGGTTCGCCTCAACTTGTTGATCTTGCTCAAGAGGGGCTTTCCAGCCATCTTTGAGGAACGCGCGGAGGTCTTCAGGAGTGCCTCGCAGTGCCTTCTTTGCAGCTTCCCGTACCGCAAGCCCGCCCACACTCAAGATACGGCTGGCGTCGATGGAGTCGTCGTCGAACTCGATGTCGTCCTTGGCTGCGAGGAACTTCTTGACATCCTCGTCCGTGCCGAGCAGCGCCTCTTCAGCGGCCCTTTTGATGCCGGCGCCACCCGTCCTCCACAAGCTGACGGCTTGCCCGCGCTCCCACAGGGTCCGCCACTGCGCGTCTTCCGCCCTTTCGGCCGAAGCGACCGGAGCAGCACTCAGGAGGCCGGAAACGAGCGCAACGGGAAGCAGCGCAGTACCGGCTCGGCGCAGTCGTAACGATCGCTTCGCACCGGCCCGCTGTCCCCCACCATCTTCTGGTGCTCCGCTATCGGAGCACAGCCTTCGCCACATACGGGGCGGTCCCTCTCTCGTCGTTCCGGGGTCGGCGCAGCTGCCACACAGTTGGACGAGCACAGGGATCGACAGGTCCCGCTAGACGGGCCCCCCGACCCGATCGCGCCACAACTCCCCCCATTGCAGCGTCAACTGCCGCCTAGTTGGGGGCATCATACATATGCTTTACGCACGGACGTCACGGGGCGTAACATCGGCATCACTCACGAACCGGAAGGTAGCTGTGGCATTCTCATCTGTCCGAAAGATCGCCATTACCAGCACTCTTGCACTGTTTGCCTCATGTGTCGGATTTACTACGACTTCGGCCGCGCAGCCGGCTACATCGCAGACGGCATCCCTGGCAGCCGACGCAGCAGCCGGCGACGATGACATGCCCTTCGCCGTCGAAACGTTCCAGTACCCCGACGGCGCAAAGACCGCCCAGGAGAAGGGCATAACCCTGTACAAGGGGGATGGTCACATCCTCTTCACCGACTGCGCCGCCCCGCACGACATCACCGTCAGGTCCCGGGTCGGCGGCAACTACTTCTGCTTCGCAGTCAAGGGCAAGCAGGGGTACCTCTCCCTCACGCTTCCCGATGCCTACGCCATCGAGACCTTGGACCACCCTGTCCAGATCACGATCAGGATCGACGGCAAGGACCTTCCTCCCATCGACGCCCCAAAGAACGAGAACACGCCGTTCGGCGAGGGGAAGAGGCTCGGCCGCGCCACCCTGCTGGAGCTCCGCGTCACCAGCTGACGCGTGACCCGCTCCCTGTCGCGCGCTGCCCTACCGGCGGCCCAAGCACGCAACTGCCCGACGGCGGCGCCACGCCGCTGAACGGTCAGCCAGAGCACCCGTCTTTCCGGCCCGTCCGCCAGGACGAGCCGCGCATCACAAGCCAGGAAGAATTCTTCATGTCTGCCAGACATCCCCGCGCCACGTGGGCCGCAGGGCTCCTCTTAACTGCCGCCGCCGCGAGCACTCTGACGGCCGCCCCCGCGCACGCCGTGGTGGGTCAGCCCGTCAATGACTCGTTCGCCTTCACGGCCAAGCTCGACATCGCCGGTGAGCGCAGTTGCTCCGCCGCGCTCGTCGCGCCTCAGTGGCTCGCGACCGCGGGCAGTTGCTTCACCGACGCCCCCGGCCAGGGCGCCCCGAAGCTCCCGGAAGGCCAGGGCAAGGCCGTCACCGCGATCATCGGCCGACCCGACCTCACCCGCGACGCCGGCGCCACCGCCACGGTCACCGAGCTCGTGCCGCGGACGGACCGCGACCTGGTCCTCGCCAAGCTCGACAAGCCGGTCACCAACGTCACCCCGGTCAGCCTCGCGGCCAACGCCACCCTCGAAGGCCAGGACGTCTGGGTCTCCGGCTACGGCCGTACCAAGGACGAATGGGTCCCGGACCGGCTGCACTACGCGAAGTTCGCCACCGGATCGGTCAAGGCCACCACCGTCAGCCTCGCCGCCAAGACCGAGGGTGCCGCGATATGCCAGGGCGACACCGGCGGACCCGCCTTCCGCGACGTCGGCGGACGGTTCGAACTCATCGGCGTGAACAGCCGTTCCTGGCAGGGGGGATGCCAGGGGACTGACGCCAAGGAGACCCGGACCAACGCCGTTGACGCCCGCGTCGACGACCTCACCGGCTGGATCCGGAGCATCACCTCTCCTCCCGAGCCTCTGCGCGGGAAGGACTGGAAGAAGGCCACGAACCTGGTCCCCGGCTACTTCACGGGTGGCGCGCCCGGCGGTGACAAGCGGCGCATGGACCTCTTCGTGACCTGGGAGGACGGGACCGCCAGCCTCTTCCAGGGCGCCGACAGCAAGGACCCGAAGCACCCGTTCACCGCCGAGCACAAGCTGCCGGGCAAGAGCTGGCACTACGCCAAGTCCATCGCAGCGGGCAACTTCACCGGCAGCGGTACGGACGGCCTGGTGGTCCGCTGGCAGACCGGGCAGGTGACGTGGTTCGCCCACGTCGACCAGAAGGGGTTCAGCAAGGAAGAGGAGCTCAAGCCCGCCAGTGCCCACTGGGCCGACAACGTCATGGAAATGGCGGTCGGCCGGTACACCGGCAACGCCCAGCGGGACGACCTGCTCATCCGCTGGAAGAACGGTTCCTTCGCCCTCCACACCGACATCGGCGCCAACGGGCTCAAGAACGAGATCCAGCTGATGAAGGCGAACGCGGCCGCGACGAACATCGTGCAGATGAGCGCCGGCGATTTCACCGGCAAGGCGACCTCCGACCTCCTGGTTCGCTGGACGAACGGTTCCGCCAGCATCTACCGGGGCGTCAGCACCGCCAAGCCCTTCGAGGACGAGCTCAAGGTCCGCCCGGAGCACTCCGCCTGGCGCTTCACCAAGGCCCTCGCCACCGGAGCGTTCGCCGAGAACGCCCGTCCCAATGATGTCCTCGTCCGCTGGGAGGACGGCAACATCAGCCTGTACCCGGCCGTGGACGCGAGCGGCACGCACGACGAGGTCGAGCTCCTCAAGTAGGAGGGACCCAGGCGGCCGCCGCACCAGCAGCCGTTGCCCGTGGGGCTTGTCGCGGTGGGGACCACGGCAAGCCCCCACGGCCGAACAGGCATCACTCTCTTTCCGAAGTCGCCCCTTCAGTCCCTGCGGGCGGGGCCTTCGGCGTCCCCATGACCGAATCGGCGATTCCGCTCGGTCCCGGGGAAGCAGACCACAGAAAGCCACTTTCTTGTTCAAGAAGTCTCGCCACGCGCTGACCGCGTTACTGGCCACAGGCGTGCTGACGACAGGCACGCAGGTCGCCTTCGCCTCGGTCTCGACGACATCACCGTCGTCATCGCCGTCGCCTTCGCCGTCCCCGTCGCCGTCGTCGTCGGCCTCACCGTCGACGCCGGCTTCGATGCCGCTGTCGCCGTCGACGCCGTTGACCCCGTCACCGACGCCGGACCCGCACACCCCCGGCCTCGCCCCGGCCGCCCCCGCCGCGTCCTCCGCCCCCGCCCCCGCCCCCGCCGCCGTCGCCGTCGCCAAGGACTGGAAGGTCCCGCGCCTCACCGTGATGCCGCTGGGTGACTCGATCACTCACGGTGCCCGCAGTTCGAACGAAGCGGGGTACCGCGCCGAGCTGTGGAACCTGCTGGTCCCGCACGCGGGCAAGCTGGACTTCGTCGGCTCCGAGCACCACGGCACGGCGCCCGACGCCGATCACGAGGGGCACTGGGGCTGGAAGATCGGCGGCCTCGCCGCCAACATCGACCAGTGGCTGCCGGCCGCGGCGCCGAACGTCGTCCTCCTGCACATCGGCACGAACGATCTGCACGACGACTACCACACGGACACGGCCCCCCGCCGTCTCGGCAATCTCATCGACAAAATCACCTCGCTGGCTCCCGGCATGACGGTGCTGGTCTCCTCCCTCGTCCCGTCCACGGACGCCCCGACCCAGAAGCGGATCGAGCAGTTCAATGCCGTGGTCCCGCAGCTGGTCGCCGAGCGCCGGGGCAAGGGCGGGCACGTCGGCTACGTCGACATGAGCGCGGTCACCACGAACGACCTCGCCGACGACCTCCACCCCAAGGACAGCGGCTACGTCAAGATGGCCGACGCGTTCGCCCAGGGCATCGCCCGCGCCTCCGAGGACGGCTGGATCCAGCAGCGCGTGGACGTCAAGCCGGCCCCGGAGCGCCCTGCGCCCCCGCCCGGCGACTACCGGGTCGACATCGACGGCGACGGCAAGGCCGACTACCTCGCCGTCCAGGACAACGGCTCCGTCAGGGCCTGGATCAACAACGGCGGCACCGGCCACGGCAGCTGGATCGACCGCGGCAAGTTCGCCAGCGGCGCCGGTGAACCCGGGCGCAAGATCCGCTTCGCCGACATCAACGCCGACGGCAAGGCCGACTACCTCATCCTCCAGGACGACGGGTCCGTCAAGGCCTGGATCAACAACGGCGGGAACGGCAACGGCGGCTGGACCGACCGCGGCACGTTCGCCACCGGTGTGGGGGAGCCGGGCAGCAAGGTCCGCTTCGCCGACATCAACGGCGACGGCAAGGCCGACTACCTCGTCGTGGGCAAGTACGGGGTCACCAAGGCGTGGCTCAACAACGGCGGCACCGGCCAGGGGAGCTGGATCGAACGCGGCACCTTCGCCGGCGGCACCGGCGAGCCCGAGGACAGGATCCGCTTCGCCGACGTCAACGGCGACGGCAAGGCCGACTACCTCGCCGTCCAGGACGACAGCTCCGTGCGGGCCTGGATCAACACCGGCACCGACGGGCGCGGCAGCTGGAGCGAACTCGACGGTTTCGCCGGCGGCGTCGGCGAAACCGGAAGCAAGGTCCGCTTCGCCGACATCAACGGTGACGGCAAGGCCGACTACCTCGTCCTCCAGGACGACGGGGTCATGCAGGCCTGGATCAACGACCACGGAAACGGCCGTGGCGGCAGCTGGACCGACCGCGGCACCTTCGCCACCGGCGTCGGTGAGCCCGCACACAAGATCCGAATCTGAATCCGATGCACGCCACAGGAAGCTGTGCGCAAGTGCCTCCCCGATCAAGAAGACACAGCTGACTCGAGTCAGCGATAGGTGGGAACGCATGCTTTTCGCCGGACGACGCGAATCCGATCGCAGGCCGGCAGGGGACCGGTCAGCGGGGTCCAGACTCTACGTCCTGGACGGGCTGCGCATCATCGCGGCTCTGATGGTGGTCGCCTTCCACCTCCTCGCCTACGACGGGACCGGCTGGACGACCTCGGTGAAGGGCCACTTCCCGAGCACGTACCTCCTCAGCTACTACGGGTGGCTCGGGGTCCAGCTCTTCTTCCTCATCAGCGGCTTCGTCATATGCATGAGCTGCTGGGGCAAGCGCGTGGGTGACTTCGCCATATCGCGCGTGACACGGCTCTACCCCGCCTACTGGTTCGCCGTCCTCGTCACCGCGCTCTCGCTCTGGCTGCTCCCGGGTGTGCGGGACGTTCCCACCCTCAGCAACCTCGCGGTCAACCTGACGATGCTCCAGGACGCGATGGGCGTCGACCGCGTGGACAGCGTGTACTGGTCCTTGTGGGTGGAGGTGCGCTTCTATCTGCTCTTCGTGCTCGTCGCCTGGAAGGGGATCACCTACCGGCGCCTGGTGATCTTCTGCCTCGGATGGGCCGTGGCCGGGCTCTTCGCCGCCAAGGTCGACAACGAGCTCCTCACGATGGTCGTCATGCCCGAGCACTGCTGGTACTTCATCGCCGGCATCGCGCTCTACCTCATCTACCGCTTCAAGCCGAACGCCCTGCTGTGGACCATCGTGGCCGGTTGCTTCCTGCTCGGCCAGCACTTCCTGGTCGCCGCCCACCGGTCGAACCAGTACTACGCGGGATACAAGGCTCCGCTGTGGCCGGCCCTGATCCTCCTCGCCGGCATCTTCGCCGTCATGGCGGCGGTCGCCGTCGGGCTCACCAATTCGATCACCTGGCGGTGGCTGCCCACCGCCGGAACCCTCACTTACCCCCTCTACCTCCTCCACGAGGACATCGGCTGGATCTTCATACGCCACACGGAACGCCGGCTCCACCCCTACGTCATCGTGGCGATCCTGATCGTGGGGCTACTGATCGTTTCGTGGCTCGTCCACCGCTGCATCGAGCGCCCCGTGGGCCGGTGGATGCGCCAAAAGCTCAAGGTGAGCCTCGAAGAGGTGCGCCTGCACAGCCAGATGAACAGCTACAACGTCACGGGCAAGCTCTCGGAGCTCGAGTCCCTCTCCCAGCCGTACGACCCACGAGCCTCCGCACGGACCACGTCTCAGCACCAGGGACGGGACTCGTCGGAGTGACGCGCCGGCCCCCGATTCGGGGGACGGGCACGGAGGTCCCGTCCTCTGCCCGCCTCGCCGCATCCGACAGCAGCTCACCGACCCGCACGGCTCGTACAGCCCACCGAGCCGCGCACCCCATGGAAGGAAGAACGAACATGCCTGCCAGACGTCCCCGCACCGCGTGGGTCACAGGACTTCTCATGACCACCGCTGCTGCGAGCGCGCTGACGGCCGTCCCTGCCCACGCCGTGGTGGGTCAGCCCGTGAACGACTCGTTCGCCTTCTCGGCCAAGCTCGACATCGGCCACGAGCGCAGCTGCTCCGCCGCGCTCGTGGCACCCCAGTGGCTGATCACCGCGGCCAGTTGCTTCGCCGAAAGCCCGGGACAGGCCCCGAAGCTCCAAGAGGGCAAGCCTGTTACCGCGGTCATCGGCCGTCCCGACCTCACCGGCAAGGACGGCGCCACCGCCACCGTCACCGCACTCGTCCCGCGCGACGACCGCGACCTCGCCCTGGCCAAGCTCGACAAGGCCGTCACCGGCATCGCCCCCGTCAGCCTCCCGGCCAACGCGCTCCTCGAAGGCCAGGACGTCTGGGTCTCCGGCTACGGCCGCACCAAGGACGAATGGGTCCCGGACCGCCTCCACTACGCCAAGTTCACCACCGCGTCCCTCAAGGCCACCACCGTCGGCCTCACCGCCAAAACCGAGGGCGCTGCGATATGCCAGGGCGACACCGGCGGACCCGCCTTCCGCGACGTCGGCGGACGGTTCGAGCTCATCGGCGTCAACAGCCGCTCCTGGCAGGGCCGATGCGTCGGTACCGACCCCAAGGAGACCCGGACCAACGCCGTCGACGCCCGCGTCGACGACCTCACCGGCTGGGTACGTGAGCAGGTCGAGCCCAAGGAGCAGCCCCGGGGTGACGCTCCCGTCGACTCCAACATCGACATCAACGGCGACGGCAAGGCCGACTACCTGGTCATCGAGGACAACGGCTCGGTCCGCGCCTGGCTCAACAACAGCGAAGGCGCCAAGGACGACTGGATCGGCCAAGGTGTGATCGCCACTGGCACGGGAGCTCCCGCGAGCAAGGTGCGCTTCGCCGACATCAACAATGACGGCAGGGCCGACTACCTCGTCCTCGACGACAAGGGCGGCGTACGTGCGTACCTCAACAACTCCCGGGTGGCCAAGGACAGCTGGATCAACCGAGGTGTGATCGCCACCGGCACCGGCGCACCCGTAAGCAAGATCCGCTTCGCCGACATCAACGACGACGGCAGGGCCGACTACCTCGTCGTCGAGGACAACGGCGCCGTGCGCGCGTACGTCAACAACGGCGGCGACGGACAGGGCGGCTGGACCGACAGGGGCATCATCGCCACCGGCACCGGCGCGCCGGGGAACAAGGTCCGCTTCGCCGACATCGACGGCGACCGCAAAGCCGACTACCTCGTCGTCGACGACAACGGCGCCGTCCACGCCTGGCTCAACAAGAGCAGCGGCACCAAGGACGCCTGGGAAGATCGCGGCACCATCGCCACCGGCGTCGGCGCCCCCGGGAACAAGGTCCGCTTCGCCGACATCGACGGCGACCGCAAAGCCGACTACCTCGTCGTCGACGACAACGGCGCCGTCCACGCCTGGCTCAACAAGAGCAGCGGCACCAAGGACGCCTGGCAGGACCGCGGCACCATCGCCACCGGCGTCGGCGCCCCCGGAAGCAAGGTCCGCATCTGACCTCGCTTTCCCTCTCGATCCGCCGGCTCTCCGGCAGATATGGCCGAGCCCCGCGCCGACGAACCGGCGCGGGGCTCCGCATTCGTCCCGGTTGCCCGCCCCGCACGGCGGCAGCCCTCACGGAAAGTCCCCGCACGTTGCCCCTCGCTCATCCCCGTCCCCGCTCCGGAGCACGGCTGCTCGCAATCGCCCTGACTACGGCGATCGCGACGAGCCTGGCGGCCGCAGCAGCCGGTCCGGCCGCCGCGGCCCCGTCCCCGTCCCGGGACACCACGGTGACCGCCCCGGTCGGTCAGCAGAACTGGAAGGTGCCCCGCCTGTCGGTCATGCCCTTGGGCGACTCGATCACATGGGGTGCCGGCAGCACCTCGCACAACGGGTACCGCCTCGCCCTGCGCGACAAGCTGGCCCCTCACACCGGCTCCCTGCAGTTCGTGGGCTCGGTGCGCACCAACGACGCGGAGCACGAGGGCCACTCGGGGTGGCTGATCTCCGACCTCTCCGAGAACATCGAACACTGGCTGCCGGCGGCGGGCCCGAACGTGGTGCTCCTCCACATCGGAACCAACGACATGGACCTCGACGACGACGTGGACGGCGCTCCCGCCCGGCTCGGCCGTCTGATCGACCAGGTCACCCGTGCCGCACCCGACGTGACGCTGCTCGTGTCCTCCCTCGTGCCGTCGCAGTCGCCACGGGTGCAGAAGCGCGTCGAGAAGTTCAACGCCGAGGTACCACGCCTGGTCGCCGAGCGGCGGGGCAAGGGCTTCAAGGTGGGGTACGTCGACATGAGCGCCGTAACGACCCAGGACCTCAACGACCGCCTCCACCCCAACGACAGCGGATACGCCAAGATGGCGAACGCCTTCTACGAGGGACTGGCCCGCGCGGCCGGCGACGGCTGGGTGCGCGAGCGCGTGGCCATCAAGCCCGCCCCGCCCGGCGAGGCCTCCCTCGGTGACTACCAGGTGGACATCAACGGTGACGGCAAGGCCGACTACCTCGTCGTCGAAGACAACGGCGCCGTCCACGCGTACGTCAACAACGGCGGCGACGGACAGGGGGGCTGGACCGACAAGGGCATCATCGCCAAGGGCACGGGTGCACCGGGCACCAAGGTGCGCTTCGCCGACATCAACGGCGACCGCAAGGCCGACTACCTCGTCCTCGACGACAAGGGCGCCGTCCACGCCTGGACCAAGAACAGCGACGCCGAGGACAGCTGGACCGACCGTGGCATCATCGCCACCGGCACCGGCGCGCCTCCGGGCAAGGTGCGCTTCGCCGACATCAACGGCGACGGCAAGGCGGACTACCTCGTCCTCGACGACAACGGCGCCGTCCACGCCTGGACCAACAACGGCGGCGACGGACACGGGGACTGGACCGACCAGGGCCGCATCGCCACGGGCACCGGGGCACCGGCTGCCAAGGTCCGCTTCGCCGACATCAACGGCGACCGCAAGGCCGACTACCTCGTCCTCGACGACAACGGCGCCGTCCACGCCTGGACCAACAACGGCGGCGACGGACACGGGGACTGGATCAACCAGGGCCGCATCGTTTCACGCACTCCGGTTCCCGGCTCCGGTGTCCACTTCTCCGACATCGACGGCGACGGCAAGGCCGATCATCTCGTCGTCCACGACAACGGTGCCGTCGATGCCCTGCTGAACCAGGGCGGCGACGGCCACGACGGCTGGAAGGACTACGGTCGCATCGCCACGGGCGCGGGCCCCGGCTTCAGGGTGCGTATCTGAGCGGGGCGGAAGAGGCTGACTCACAGCCCACCCATCAACGAAAGTCACATTTGACGCCTAACGCACCACAATACGCATTCATGTGGTTTGGTGTGGATACGTCACAGCTGATCACCTTTCCTTCGCCATCGTGGTTCCCTCAGGGTCGTGTGACAGCACGGCCCGTCGATGACTGAAGGGCGATCCGATGCGAAATCTTGCGCGTGCAGCGCTGGTGGTCCTGTGTGCAACCGGTGCCTCGCTGCCGATTCTTCCGGCGGCGCAGGCGGCGTCTTCGGCGGCTCCTGCTGATTGCCGGTACTTCTTCACCAGCGGGCGGCCCGGCCCGAACGGGGAGACCAGAGGCAGCGGCGTCTACGACGAGGGCGATCGTGACGGGGACGGCCGTGTCTGCCGGAACGGCTGGTGGGTGCGCCCCTACGAGGTGCACCACCACCACGACGACGACCGGGACGACGACCACCGCTGGGACGACCACCGGGACGATCACCACCGGGACGACCACCGCTGGGACGACCACCGCTGGGACGACCGTCGTGACGACGACCACCACCGGGGCGACCACCGCCGCGACGACGACCGTCGCGACGACCACCGCCACGATCACGGCGACCACCACGATCACGACCACGACCACTCGCACGGGCGCCGCCCGTAGGCGTTCGTGGGCGTTCGTGGGGTGGAAACGAGCCGTCCCCCGGTGGCCGCGGCGGCCACGCCGGCCGCGGCACCAGGGGGCGGACTCCCGGGGCGGACTCCCGGGGGCTACCCGCAGCCGCTCACTTCAGCGCTCCCGCCGTGAGCCCCGCCTGCACCTGGCGCTGGAAGACGATGTACGCCGCCAGCACCGGCAGCATCGCGATGACCAGGCCCGCGAAGAGGCCGGACCAGTCGCCCTTGTAGCCCTGGCTCACGGCCAGCGCGACCAGGCCCTGGGGCAGGAGCTTCTTGTCCTCGTCGCCGACGTTGAGGACCGCCGGCAGCAGGTACTGGTTCCACTGGCCCAGGAAGTTGAAGATGCCCACGCTGATCAGGCCCGGTTTGGCCATCGGGAGCATCACCTGGAAGAAGGTCCTCGTGTGCGAGGCGCCGTCGATCAGGGCCGCCTCGGCCACCGACGAGGGCAGCGTGCGGAAGAAGCCGCTGAGGAAGAAGATGGTGAACGGCAGCGAATAGGCGATGTAGACCAGGATCAGTCCGTGGTAAGTGTCCAGCAGCTGCATGTTCTTCATGACGAAGAACAGCGGGACGAGGGCGAGGATCACCGGGAAGCTCATCCCGCCAACGAAGAGGTAGTAGACGAAGCGGTTCCCCGGGAATTCGAACCTCGCCAGGACGTAGGCCGCCATCGCACCCAGCAGCATCGTGCCGAACAGCGAACCCGCCACCACCACGACCGAGTTCATGAAGTACTCGCTCATGTGCGCCTGCGACCACGCCCTCGACCAGTTGTCGAAATGCAGGCTCGTCGGCAGGGCCCAGGGCGAGGTGAAGATGGCCTTGTCGTCCTTCAGGGCGCTCATCACCGCCCACAGGAGCGGTAGCGTCACCATCAGGGCCCACAGGATCAGCACCCCGTGAGAGAAGACGTTGAGCACCTTTCCTTCGGTGCCGATGCGTCCCTCCGGCGAATCGACGTTCCGGTTCGGGGCATCGGTCTTCTCCGGCTCCACGTCGTCCACCGGCACCGCCTCCGTCGTCTCTGCGCCGCTCATCAGAACTCCAGCCGTTCGCGCCGGCCGAGCTTCATCACGATGCCGGCGAAGATCATGGTGACGATGAGCAGGGCGACGCCGAGCGTGGTCGCGTATCCGGCCTGCCCGTCGCGGAATGCCTTGGTGTAGAGGAGGAAGGCGAGCACCTCGGTGGAGTAGTCCGGGCCGCCCGGGCCGACGGTCATGATCTGGACGACCGCGAATCCGTCGAGTGCCATGATGCCCATGTACACCCAGCCGGTCTGGACCGTGTCCCACAGGAGGGGAAGCGTGATCCGGAAGAAGGTCTGGATGCGGTTCGCGCCGTCCAGCAGCGCGGCCTCGTAGAAGTCCCTGGGGATCGAGCTCATGCCGGCGGAGAACAGGACGACGTAGAAGCCCACGTTGCTCCACACCATCACCGCCATCACGCACCACAGCGCGAGGTCGGGGTCGCCCAGCCAGTTCGGCCGGACGGAGTCCAGGCCCACGGCGCTGAGGAAGGAGTTGAGCGCACCGCTGTTGGGGTTGTACGCGAACTGGAAGAGGAGGGCGACGATGGCGATCGACAGCACCTGCGGGAAGAAGTAGACGACCTTGTAGAGGCCGGAGCCGCGGACGCCGGCGACCGCCGCGTTCTTCCGCCTCCGTCCGCCCACGTTGAGCATGAAGGCGAAGAAGAGGCCGAGTCCGAGCGTCACCAGTGGCAGCACCAGCAGCAACAGGACGTTGTGGCCGACGGATTTCCAGAACACGTCGTCGGCGAACATCTTCCGGTAGTTCTTGAACCCGACCATCTCGAAGTCGGGACTCAGTCCCGTCCAGTCCGTGAAGGAGTAGTAGATGGCCTGGAGGAACGGCGAGATCACGAACACCGCGTAGATCGCCAGGGGTACGGCCAGGAACCCCACGATGAAGCGGTACTTACCGTGCTGCATTTCCCTGCGACTCCGATCGTCGCGCGATCGTGTCCGCGGCCGCGGCCACGGCGTGGACCTGGGCAGGTGCTCACACCACCGCCCGCGCCACCACCGCCGCCACCGCCGTCGCCGACGACCGCGACTTCCCACGCCCCTACTTGTGCTTGTACTTTTTGACCGAGTCGTCCTTGCGCGTGTCGTCCGCGAATTTCTGAATCTTGTTGATGGCCTCGTCCGGGGTGATCCGGCCGGCCATCATCTCGCCCAGCGCCGCGACGCCGATCTTCTCCTTCTGCAGGGCGGTGTACCAGTCCCCGATGCGCGGGTTGATCACGTTCTGGCCCGCCTTCGCGAGGGCCTCCTGCGAGGAACTGAGGCCCGGGGGCAGCGACAGCCCCTCCGTGCCGCCGTTGAGCGACGTCAGGGACGAGACCTGCTTGATGAAGTTCTGCGAGGACTTCTTGCCCAGCATGATGCGGAGCAGCTCCATGCCGCCCTGGGGGTTCTTGGCGTTCTTCGGGACGATGAAGGGTTCGCCGCCCGAGGCCCAGATGGTGCCGAAGGGCATCTTGTCGCGGTTCGCGTCCAGGCTCGACGGCGCCCCGACCGACATCTTGAAGTCGGCGGGAGTGGTCTTCTTCGACTCGTTCTCCACCCACGATCCGTTCGGGATGAACAGCGCCTTGCCCTCGTTCCAGGCGGTCTGCGATTCGATGTGGGTGAGTCCGGGGGTGCCCTGGAGGATGTAGCCCTTCTTGTAGAGCTCGTAGTACGCCTCGAACGCCGCCTTGACCGCGGGGTCCTTCCAGGCGTTCGGCTCAAGGTTGTCGATCCGGTCGAGGACCTCGCGGCCGCCGATCTTCGCGATGAAGGGGTAGAGGCTGAACGGCAGGTAGTACGGGTACTTGCCGGGGTACGTCCAGCCGGCGATCCCCTTCTTCTTCGCCTTCTCGCAGACGGCCAGCATCTCGTCCCACGTCTGCGGATACTGCGCGTCGAGCTTTTCGAGGTTCGTCTTCGAATACCACACGCCGTAGACCGTGTACGCGTAGTAGAGGACCCAGGTCTCCCCGCCCTCGAACTGGCCCATTTCGACGACGCCAGGCCGCAGCGTCTCCCGCACCTTCTTCGACGGGTCGTCGATCGACGGCGCGTCCAGCAAGGCGTTCAGGTCGGTCAGCTGCTTCTTGCCGACCAGCGTGCCCATGTCCATCTGCTTGGCACCGGAATTGTCGATCAGATCGGGCGGCGTGCCGCCGTTGAAGCGGGGCTGGAGCTGGGTCTGGATCTCCTGGGTGGCCGCGTGCTTGACCTCGGCCTTGGGATACGCCGCCTTGTACTCGGCCTCGGCGTCCTTGGCGTACTGCTGGCCGAAGCCGCCGTCGAAAATGACGACGTCGAGCTGTGCGGACTCGTTGACCGCGAGCGGGTTCTTCTCACTCTTCGTGCCCTTGTCGACCTTGTTGTCGTCGCTACCGCCGCCCGACGCGCAGGCGCTCAACACGCTCATCGACGGAATGGCGACCAGGCCCAGTGCAGCCGCTCTCTTGATCAGGTCCCGCCGACCGAATTCCCCTGTGGATCCCATGCTCAAGTCCTCGCCCTCTCCAGGACTCAGGCGGTGCTGCACCAGTTCTCCCCTTGCTCACGTTGCTCACGTTGCTCACGGGCAATGCACAAGAGTTGACGAAGGGCCCGACACCGCGGGTCAGTTGAAGCTTGGTGTGCTGGGTGTGCGCCGGGAGGGGTGACGCGCCCGCGGCGTTCTCCCCCCGCCGCGCTCCCCCGGATCCGCCGTGGCGGCCCTCAGGGCCTCCCCGGTAGCCGACAGGTATAGTCCACTTCTCACCAACTGGGCAAGATCGAAAGCAGCTTTGACCGCCAGTCTTTCCCGAGTTGAGACCTCCCCACGATACGGGTCCGCGATGCGGGGGCTCCGATTCCGGTGGGTCCCGGCAACGGCCGGGGCGTCCGGCCGGGCGGCTCGGGCGACCACCGGCGGAACCCCGGCGAACCCCCGGTGGAACCCCGACGGAACCCCCGGCGGAACCCCGGCGAACCCCCGGTGGAACCCCCGACGGAACCCCCGGCGGAACCCCGGTGGA
>NZ_JBPQTS010000140.1:0-20154 GCF_051386455.1 Streptomyces sp. URMC 124 | reverse complement strand
ACCATCCCCGCCACCGCCACCGCCGCCGCCCCGGCCAACCGCCCCGTGGCCGAGACCGGGGCCCGTACCGACGAGGCCGCCGGCGTGATCACCGGCGCCCGGCGGCGGATCGACGATCTCGACGGCAGGATCATCGGCCTCATCCAGGAACGGATGGCCGTCTCGGCCGTGATCCAGCACGAGCGCATCGCCTCCGGCGGGCGCCGGGTGAACCTCTCCCGCGAGATGGAGATCATTGGCCACTACAGCGACCAGCTCGGCAAGCCGGGCACCACGCTCGCCATGACGCTGCTGGAGCTGTGCCGGGGCCGCGTCTGACCCCGGCGCGGCCCCGCGCGCGCCGCCCGGCTCCTGGGGATGGCCGCCCGGCCCCTGGGGATGTGTACAGGTGCCGCATGCGGGTTCGGGCCTGCGGGCCCGCACATCACCCGGACGGCGCGTGACCGCGCCGCGGCCCGCCTCGTTGAGCCGGGTGCCCGCGCCAGCCAGGAGCGGCCCACCTGAAATCCACGCGTGGTTTTCCGCCCCTGTTCACCTGGGCGCCCGGCACCGACAGGGCGGATCCACCGGAGTGTGAGACGTGCGAGTGCGCGCGTCGTGGGACCTCACTCCGGTGCCGGTGACCGGTCAGCAGGGGACAGCAGCCCGGTTGCCACCGAAGGACGGTCGGTTCCGGGGACGCCTGGAACCGACCGTATCCGGTCGAAACGGTTGCGCCGGGTCCGGCCCATCCCGCACGATGCCAAGAGAGCACCAACCTCCTGGTCCCGCACCGCCATTGGTCGAACCAGTGAGGCCGCACGTCCGCACCACCCGTGACCCGCGGCGCTCCCCCCGGCGCCGCTCCGCGGCACCGACCCGCCCTGACTTCGGTGCCGGCAGTCAAGGGCCCCGAGGCCGCCCGCACGCCCCCGCGGAGGCGGCCCGGGGCCCTTCGCCGTTCCTGCGCAGCATCATGCGGCTGTGACATGGGTCACCCGTGCGGCCCCGGCGGCCGGGCCGTCACCGCTCCCCCTACGATGCTCATGTACGTGCCAAGCAGCTACGTGCCGGCAGCACGGCCACACCGCGCTCTCCCCCCACCGCGACGGCCTTTGTATCTCGCTCTTCGCTCTTCGCTCTTCACTCTTTGCTCTTCGCTCCCGATCGGGATGGGGTATTCCATGAAGCTTCGCCGCGCACTGGCGACCGCCGCGGCCACGGCCGTCATCGGTCCGACCACGGTCCTCGTGGCTCCCCACGCCTTCGCCACGGGGGACGGACCGGCCACGACGACGTCCTCGGCATCCGCGTCCGCATCGGCGTCGGCATCCGCGTCCTCATCGGCCCCGGCATCCCCTTCCCCGTCCGCATCCGCGTCCGCAGCGGTTGTCGGCCGCTCCCCCAGCCCCTCCTCCAGCGCTTCCTCCAGCCCCTCCTCCGGCTCCGCTTCCCCGTCGGGTTCCGCCTCCTCGCCCGCGCCGAGCGCGTCGAAGAGCTCCGCCCCGGCCTCCCCGGCCGAGGACGACTGCCGCGCCCACACCCAGGAGAAGTGGGTGAGGACCGAACTCCGGGGCCTGCCGCGGGAGATCGTCGCCGGTTCCGGCTGGCACGCCTTCACCTACCGGGCGGTCAACACCTCCGGCAGTGTCATCGCCTCCCTCTCCGCCTCCATGGAACTGTGGGCCTGGGACCGCAAGAACCTCGAGAACGAGACCACGAAGTACATCACCGTGCAGTGGTACAACTCCGGCGCCCACCGGTGGGAGCCCATGCCCGCCGACTACGGTTACTTCGCCGAGACGCGCAACCTCAAGCCGCGCGCGTTCGCGGAGGCGTCGCTGCGTCTGAAGGTCGACGCCAAGGCACCGGCCGGTTTCGGCGGGGCGTTCCAGACGGGCTTCTTCTCCGACCTGAACCGCACGTGCGGCTACTCGGCCGGCGCGTACTACTACTTCGACGTGCTGGCGGCGGGCAGCAAGCCCACCACGGGCGAGGACTCCAAGGGCACGACCACCAGGCCCGGGAAGGCCGTGACCGCCGGCGTCGGCAAGCCCGCCCCGAAGGGCGGTCTGTCGGACCTGCCCGCCACGGGCGAACTGGCCACGACCGGCTCGTCGTCCTCGACCCCGCTCCTGCTGGGGGTCGCCGGTGCGGCGGTCGTGGCCGGAGCCGGGGCGGTGGCCTTCGCGCGACGGGGGCGCGGCCCCCGCTAGGCAGCAGGGCGAGCCCCGCTCCCCCGGCCCGCGAGCCCCGCTCCCCGGCCCGCGTCAGCGACCGGACGGGCACCCCCGCCCACATCCCTGGCCGTCGGGCGGGAGCAGCGGCAGCAGCCGTAGCGCCGGGCGCCCCGGCCCGGCGGAAACGTCCACGCCGGACGGGCCACCGGTGCCGCCGGAGCCATCGCCGAGGCCACCCGAACCACCAGAGACACCAGAGACACCAGAACCCTCGGATCCACCCGGTTCCAGCCTCAGCTCCCCGTACGCCCCTTCCGGCACGGCCGGCTTCAACGGCGCGACCGCCTCGATCCGCTCGTACGCCCGTCCCTGCTCCGGCCGCCGGTCGGGCTCGCCCTTGTTCGGCCAGAGGGACATCGCCCGCTCGGCCTGGGCGGTGATGGTGAGCGCGGGGTTGACGCCGGGGTTGGCGGAGACGGCCGCGCCGTCCACGACCGTGATGCCGGGGTGCCCGTACAGCCGGTGGTACGGGTCGATGACGCCCTGCGAGGCGTCGGCGCCGATGGGGCAGCCGCCCAGGAAGTGCGCGGTCAGCGGGGTGCCCATCAGCTCGCCGACGTTGCTGCCGGCGAAGCCGTTGATCTCCTCGGCGAGGATGCCGGCGGCCATCGTCGCGGCGGGGATCTGCTTGGGGTTGGGCGCCCCGTGTCCCTGCGCGGCGGTCAGCAGGCCCTTGCCCGGGCTCCGCGTCCTGCGGTGGGTGGTCAGGGAGTTGTCGAGCGACTGCATGACGAGCCCGATGATCGTGCGCTCCGACCAGCGCCGGTTGGACAGCGACCGCAGCAGCTGCACCGGGTGCCGTACGCAGCGCGCCGCGAACGCGACGGCCCGGGGCGCACGGGTGCCCACCGGCACCTGCAGGACGGACAGCGCGCCCATCGCGTTCGAGCCCTTGCCGTAGCGGACGGGCTCGATGTGGGTGTGCTCGTCGAGGTAGGCGGACGAGGTGATGGCGACGCCCCGGGTGAAGTCGGGCCGGGCCCCGCCGTGCGCCTTTGCGTAACGGCGGTCGTCGGTCTGCGCGCCGACCAGGGCTTCGGAGTTCGTGCGCGTGAGGCGGCCCAGGCCGTCGGGGATGCGGGGCAGCAGGCCCTTGTCCTTCATGGTGTGCAGCAGGGTCTGGGTGCCGTACGTGCCGGCGGCGATCACCACCCGTTCCGCGCGCAGGACGCGCGGGCGGACGCTGCCGCGGCGCTTGTCGGTCGGGACGGTCACGACGCGGTGCCCGCCCTCCCGGTGCTCGGTCACGGCGACGACCGTGGTCAGGGGGTGGACGACGGCGCCGGCGCGCTCGGCGAGGTGGAGGTAGTTCTCGTTGAGGGTGTTCTTCGCGCCGTGCCGGCAGCCGGTCATGCACTCGCCGCACTCGGTGCAGGCCCGGCGGGCGGGCCCGGCGCCCCCGAAGTAGGGGTCGGCGGTCTCCTCGCCGGGGCGGGCGCGGTGCGTGCCGTCGCCGTCCGCGCCGTCGCCGAAGTACACCCCGACGGGGGCCATGCGGAAGGTCTCCCCCACGCCCAGGCGCTCCGCCGCCGCCTTCAGGTGGACGTCGGAGGGCGTCGTCGTGGGGTTGAGGCGGACGCCGAGCATGCGGCGCGCCTGGTCGTAGTACGGCCGCAGCTCCTCCTCCCAGTCGGTGATGCCGGCCCACTGCCGGTCCCGGAAGAAGGCCTTCGGAGGTACGTAGAGGGTGTTGGCGTAGTTGAGCGAGCCACCGCCGACGCCGGCGCCCGCGAGGACCATGACGTTGCCGAGCAGGTGGATGCGCTGGATGCCGTAGAGGCCGAGGGCGGGTGCCCACAGGTAGTTGCGCAGGTCCCAGGAGTTCTTGGGCAGCGTCGCGCGCGTGAAGCGGCGGCCCGCTTCCAGCACGCCCACGCGGTAGCCCTTCTCGCTCAGGCGCAGGGCGGCGACCGCGCCGCCGAAGCCCGAGCCGACGACGATCACGTCGTAGTCGTAACCGCTGCGGTTCCCGTCGTCGCCGGCGCCGATGCCGATGCCGATGCCGGCATTGTCGTTGCTGTAGTTGTCGTTGCTGTAGTTGTCGTGTTCGTGCTCGTTGTCGTGGTCGTTGTCCGACGCTGTCACCGTGGCCTCCGTACCGGACGAACTCGCTGCTGTACTGGACGAACTCGGCGTACTCGACGGCCCCATCGGCACCATCCTGCCCGGGCGGGTCAGCGCAGGCGCAGGGCCTTCAGCACGCGCAGGCTGCGCGTCATGAACTCCGCGTACTTCTCATCGTCCAGCCCGAAGGCGGGGGCCAGCGGCATGACGCGCTGGTGGGCGACGGTCTGGGCCTCGGTGTACTTGAGGATGCCCTCGGAGCCGTGCCGTCGGCCCAGCCCCGAGTCGCCCATGCCGCCCATCGGGGCCTGGGCGCTGCCGTACGCGGCCGCGTAGGCCTCGTTGACGTTGACGGTGCCGGTGCGCAGCCGCGCCGCGAGGGCCCGGCCGCGCCGCCCGTCCGCGGTCCAGACGCTGGCGTTGAGTCCGTAGGGGGTGGCGTTGGCCAGGTCGACGGCCTCGTCCTCGTCCTCGAAGCGGTGGACGGACACGACGGGCCCGAACGTCTCCTCGGCGCACACGGCCATGGACGGCTCGACGCCTTCGAGGACCGTCGGTTCGTAAAAGAGCGGGCCGACGTCGGGGCGCGCCCGTCCGCCCGCGAGGACCGTGGCCCCCCGGGAGACGGCGTCCTCGACGTGCCGGGTCACGGCGTCCAGCTGCCGCTGCGAGACGAGGGAGCCCATGTCGGCCCCGTAGGCGAGGCCGGTGCCGAGCCGCATGGCCCTCGTACGGGCGGTGAAGCGCTCCAGGAACGCGTCGGCGACGGACGCGTGCACGTAGAGCCGCTCGATGGAGATGCACAGCTGTCCCGCGGACGAGAAGCAGCCGCGCACGGCGCCGGCGGCGGCCTTCTCGACGTCGGCGTCGTGGAGGACCAGCATGGCGTTCTTGCCGCCGAGTTCGAGCGAGGAGCCGATCAGACGGGCCGCGGCGCCCTGGGCGACCTCACGGCCGGTGCGGGTGGAGCCGGTGAAGGAGACGTAGTCGGCGTGGGCGACGACGGCCGGGCCGACGACCGGGCCCTCGCCGAGGACGACCTGCCAGACCTCCTCGGGCAGCCCCGCCTCGATCAGCAGCTCGCGTGCCCACAGGGCGGTGAGGGCAGTCTGGGTGTCGGGCTTCATCACGACCGCGTTGCCCGCGACGAAGGCGGGCAGTGCGTCGCCCACGGACAGCTCGAAGGGGTAGTTCCAGGGGGCGATCTGGCCGACGACGCCGCGCGGGTGGCGCAGCTCGGTGACCTTGGTGAGGACCGGTATGACGCCCGTGTGCCCCTTGGGCCGCAGGTAGGCGGGCCCCTTGCGTCCGTAGTGGCGGGCGGCGACGGCGACGGCCTGCACTTCCTCGTGGGCGTGCAGGCGGGCCTTGCCGGTCTCCACCTGGATGAGGTCGAGGACCTCGGACTGCCGGTCGAGGAGCAGGTCGTGGAAGCGCAGCAGGACGGCGGCGCGCTCGCCCACGGGGACGGCGGACCAGTGCGACTGCGCCTCGCGGGCGCGGGCGAAGGCCTCGGCCACGTCCTCCGGGGTGGACTCCGGAAGGTCGGCGAGCTTGCGCCCGGTGAGGGGTGTGAGGCTGACGGTGCTGCCGGAGCCTATGACGCCGCGGGTGAGGCGGGTGACGGTGCGGGGGGTGACGACGTCCTCGGCGGTGCGGGCGCCGGGCGGGGCGACGGGGTTGCCTCCGGCGGGTGGCCGCGGCACGGGGGCCGCCTCCGCCGTCGTCACTGCTGCCACTTCCTGTGCGCTGTGCCGCGAGTCCGTCATACGGGGAGCGTATGACGGACGACGGCCGCTTGAATACCCACCGGTAACCCGATTATCGGATCACGTCATTGATCCGGGATTGTCATCCACCGGGGGTCGGCGGTGTCACTTGTCCTGAATCTTCAGGTACTTGACGACGTCCTCGAAGAGCTTGTCGCCCGTCTTGCGCCCCTCGCCCTTCTCGGGCATGCGCACTTCCAGCCGCCACAGCACGGTCTTGGCGTCGTTGACGATGATCAGCTCCCGCTTCCGCGCCTTGGGATCGCCCTCGTTGCTGCCGGACTTGCGGTACACGGTGACGACCTCCGCCGTCTGCATGCCCGGATACGGGGACGCCTTGACGGTGTCGGCCTTGGCGTCGTTCAGCTTGCTGCCCGGATCCGTCGTGTGCTGGGCGATGAGCCGCTTGGCCTCGGCCTCCGGGGAGCTGATGACCTTCGGTTCGTTGGTCCCCGTGTTCTTGGCCCGCTCCTCCGCGGAGTCCCGGTCCAGCGAGATGCCGAACACGCCACTGGGGTCCTGGAAGTAGACCCAGTTGTAGTCGGTGTTCACGGACTTCTCGTAGTCCTCCGGAACCGCGACCGACGCCCGCACGATCTCCGGCTCGTCCCGCACCTTCCAGTGCAGCGGAACGGCCGGGCCGACGGCGAACGGGTTGACGACCAGCAGCGTCACGGCGGCGGCGACGGCCACGACGCCCACGCCCAGCCCCCACTGCGCCTTGCGGTTGCCCTGCAGCACGGGCGGCACCCACTTGCTGCCGGTGCTCTGCGGGCGGTTCACCGCCGCCGCGTAGGCGGTCTCCTCGGCCGACGCCGGGCGGGCCACGGCCTCCAGCGTCCGTCTGATCTCGGCCGCGCCGGGCCGGGCCGCCGGGTTCTTGTGGAGCATCCCCATGATGAGCCCGCCCAGCACACCCGCGCCGCGCGACGGCATCTGGGGCTCCGCGGACAGGATGGCCTGCGAGGTGGCCGGGGCGTTGGAGCGGCGGAAGGGCGAGACGCCCTCCACCGCGCTGTACAGCACGACGCCCAGCGACCACAGGTCGGAGGCGGGGCCCGGCCGCTGGCCCAGCAGGCGCTCGGGCGCCACGTACTCGGGCGAGCCGACGAGGGCGCCCGTCTCCGTGAGGCCCTGCTCGCCCTCGATCTGGGCGATGCCGAAGTCGGTGAGGACGACGCGGTCGTCCCGGCCGAGCAGGATGTTGTCGGGTTTGACGTCGCGGTGCAGCACTCCGGCCTCGTGGGCGGCACCGAGCGCGTTCAGGACGGCGAGGCCGACGCGTGCGGCCTCGCGCGGGTCGAGGGTGCCCTCCGACAGCCGGTCCCCGAGCGAGTTCCCGCGGACGAGCTCCATGACGATCCAGGGACGGCCGTCCTCGACCACGACATCGTGGACGGCGACGACCGACGGGTGGGCGACGCGGGCCGCGGCACGGGCCTCGCGCTGCATGCGCTGGTGGACGTTCTCGCGCAGGGACGCGGGCAGGTGGTCCGGTACGCGCGGCTCCTTGACGGCCACTTCGCGGTCGACGATCTCGTCGTGGGCCTTCCAGACGGTGCCCATGCCGCCGTGGCCGAGGCGGGAGATCAGCCGGTAGCGGTTGCCGATGCGGCGGCCCGTGCCGGGCCCGGGGGCGACGGCGGTGGCGCCGGTGGTGGCGCCGGTGGTGGCGGTGGCGGCGGCGGTGGCGGCGGCGGTGGTGGCGGCGGCCCCAGGGGGCCCGGCGGCGTACGGATTGGCTGTGGTGGCGCCGTAAGCGCTCCCGGGGCCGGCGGGCGCGGCCGGTACGGCGGGCGTGGCCGGTGCGGCGGGTGCGGCGGGTATGGCGGGTGCGGGCGGTGCGGCGGGTATGGCCGGTGCACCGCTGCTCACCGCGGCCGGTGCCTTCGGTGGCTGAAGGTCATAGCTGGTGGGCTCGCCGGCCCCGGTGGGCCCGTTCGGCCGTCCCCCGTCGTTCGTCATGGCCCCATCATTACCAAGGGCGGCCGGGCAGGCGCACCTTCGGAGGAGCAAACCCCATCCCTTACGGCTCTAGGGGCTCGAAACAGGCCGGATGCGTACGAACGTGTCGAGTACGGCCTGAGCGTGCCGCCGTGCCTGCGCCGCCTTCCCCGCCGGCCCCGCCACCCACACCTCGTACGTCTTCCCTCCCTCTTCCCAGCAGGTGTCGTACGTGCGCACCGCCCCGCCCGACTCCGCCTCGGGCCCGTCCCAGGTGAACTCCCAGGAGGCCGCGGGATATCCCCTGTGCGTCGTCTCGCGGACGGTGGCGGAGCGGTAGCCCGGGTAGCGGTCGGGGGCCGCGGCCGCGGCGGCGCGCAGGATGCCCGCGGGGCCGCCGCCCTGCGGGTCCTGGATGAGGATGCCGAGGCGGAACTGACGGTCGCGCGAGTAGTAGAAGACCCTCGGCGGTTCGAAGGAGCGGGTGAAGCCGTCGGGCACGGCCAGCGCGAAGCCCGCCGGGTCCTGCACCGCGTGGTAGCCCTCCGGGGGACGCACGGGCGCGCTCACCGGGGGTTCGCGGGTGACGGGCGGGCCGGGCGAGCGGCCGAGCGTCCCGCTGGAGATCTGCGTGGGGCGGCCGCCGTCGCCCTCCGCGCCGCGCTCGGCCAGCAGCACGGCGAGCCCGGCCCCCGTACCCGCCAGGGTGACCACGGCGACGGCGGACATCAGGACGGTGCGGCTGCGCGGCACGTAGGCGGGCCTGACGCGGCCGCCGTCGAGCCACCCGGAGGCCAGGTAGGCGTGCAGCAGCCGTTCCGCTTCGTCGGCGCCCATCCGCCGCTGCGGGTCGCGCTCCAGCAGGCCCTTCACGACGGGCAGCAGGGGGGCCGCGGCGGCAGGCGGACGGATCTCGTCGTGGACGACGGCGTGCAGGATGCCGCCCAGCGAGTCGCGCCGGAAGGGCGTCACCCCGCTCAGCGCCGCGCACATCAGCACCCCCAGGGACCACAGGTCGGACGGGGGCCCTGCGGGGCCGCCCGACATGCGCTCCGGCGCGGTGTACTCGGGCGAGCCGACGAACGCGCCCGTCTCCGTGATCGTCGTGGCGCCGCGGACCTGGGCGACGCCGAAGTCCGTCAGCACGACGCGACCGGTGGCCGACTCCAGCAGGACGTTGGGTGGCTTGATGTCGCGGTGCAGGACGCCGCAGGCGTGCGCCGCGCGCAGGGCCGCCAGCAGGGCGATCGCGATCCGCGCCGTCTCCCGCGGGCCCACCGGCCCCTCCGCCGCCAGCACTTCGGACAGCGCGCGCCCGTCCACGAGCTCCATCACGATCCACGGGCGGCCGTCCTGGACGACGATGTCGTGCAGCGCGACCACGTTCGGGTGACTGATGAGCGCGGCGGCGCGGGCCTCGCGCAGGGTGCGGTCGCAGTCGGTGAGGCCGACGGGGCAGGCGTCCGAGCCCGTCTCGTCCATGTGCAGCTCTTTGACGGCCACTTGGCGCGCCAGCAGCTCGTCCGTGGCACGCCATACGGTGCCCATGCCGCCGCGCCCTATCCGCCCGGACAGGCGGTACCGGCCGGCGATCAGACCATCGTGCGCAGCGAAGGTCCCCATAAGCCCATCTTGCCCCACACCTCCCCCGGCCACGGCTGCCGGAACGGACCGGTTCCGGCCAGCTGTGACACATGCACGTGCCTCCGCCCCGGAGGGAAGGGGCGGAGGCACACAGCACCGAGGTATCAGGACCGCAACTGCCCGTCCAGCTGCTGCCAGTTGGCCCAGGACCCGGCGATGGAGTTCTGCCAGCGCTGATAGACGTATCCGCCACTGTTGACGCCGAACAGCTGGATACGGCCGTCGGCGTTCGTCTCCGCGGCCACCTGGCTCAGCGCGCCGTCGAACTGGACCCACGGCGACCATGAACCGCCGATGGAGTTCTGGGAGCGGTGGTAGACGGCGTCACCGCTGTTGGTACCGAAGATCTCCAGCCGCCCGTCGCCGTTGCGGGCGGCGGCGATGGAGGTGAGCAAGCCGTCCATCTGCTCCCAGTTCGACCACGCCCCACCGGGGGACGTCTGCCAGCGGTGATAGATGTACCCGCCGCCGTTGACCCCGAACAGCTCCACGCGCCCGTCGGCGTTGGTCTCCGCGGCGACCTGCGTCAGGCCGCCGTCGAACTGGGCCCACCCGGACCAGGGGCCTCCGACGGAGGTCTGCCAGCGGTGGTAGATGTTGCCGGCGCTGTTGGCGCCGAAGATCTCCAGCCGCCCGTCCGCGTTGCGGGCGGCGGCGATGGAGGTGAGCAGACCATCCATCTGCTCCCAGTTCGACCACGCCCCACCGGGGGACGTCTGCCAACGGTGATAGATGTACCCGCCGCCGTTCACGCCGAAAAGCTCCACACGCCCGTCGGCGTTGGTCTCCGCGGCGACCGCCCGCAGAGCGCCGTCGAACTGGGCCCAGGGCGACCACGAACCGCCGATGGAGTTCTGGGCGCGGCGGTACACGGCGTCGCCGCTGTTGGTGCCGAAGAACTCGAGCCGCCCGTCGGCGTTGCGGGCGGAGGCGATGGACGATCCGAAGACGGTGACCTTGGCGCTGGTTCCGGCACCGGCCTTGCCCTCCGCCGCCGGTGCGGGGTCGGCCGCGGCGACCCCGGGAGCGGCGGCGAACAGCGCGGCGACGGCGAGGGACGCGATCATCCGGCCGATGCCTCTGTGTCTCTTCCTCATACGACTGCCCTTCCTGCGCGGGAACGTGTTCCGATCCGTGCGGTGGTACGGGCGGTGCGGGACGTACGGAGGCCTCATGGGGACGGCCGCCGCACCCTACTGCGAAAGGGCCGCGGGAGGACAGAGCCCGTCCCGGCTCACGCTTCCGCCTCTCGGCTTGAACCTCACCCCGCGTGAGGATGCATCGTGGTGCCATGACCGCTTCCGCCGCCTCCACCTGGAAGGTGGGCCCCCTCGCCGAAGCCAGTGGGCTCACCGTGCGCACCCTGCACCACTGGGACACCATCGGTCTGCTCAGCCCCTCCCGCCGCACGCCGGGAGGACATCGCGAGTACACCGAGGACGACCTCGTCCGCCTCTACCAGGTACTGGCGCTCCGCAGCCTGGGCCTCGGCCTGGAGACCATCGCCGTCTGCCTCGACGGCGGCGTCGACCCTGCCCGCCTCGTACGCGACCACCTGGCGGGCGTCGAGACCGCCCTGGCCGCCCTCGGTTCCCTGCAGCAACGCCTGCAGCACCTCGCCGGCGAACTCGCCGCCGGCCGCTCCCCCACGACCCCCGCCCTGCTCGACGCCCTGCGCGCGATCGGCGGCACCGGGCCGGACGCCGAACACGCCCTGCGGCGCCACCTCGACGCCGACCAGCTGCAGCTCCTGCACACCCGCGGCACCGCGCTCGGGCCCGCCGCGCACTACCTCCTGGAGGTGGAGTGGCCCGAACTGTACCGCCGGGCCGACCGGCTCCGTACGGAAGGAGTCCCCCCGGCGGACCCCAGGGTCCGGCGCCTGGTCGCCCGCATGGACGAGCTCGCCGCCCTCTTCACCGGTGGCCACGCCGCCGTCTCCGCCGGCGTACGGGACGCCTGGCGCGACGCCCCGCAGGCCATGTCCGGCGAGCCGTCCGCCCCCGCCCATGCCTGGTCCGCCCTCGCGGACTACCTCGACCTCGCCCGCCTAGGAGCCCCTTCGTGACCCCCTTGCGCACCGCCCTCGTCCGAACCTTCCCCACCCTCCTCACGCTGCCGCTGTGCGCAGCCCTGGCGGCGACCGGCCTGCTCCCGTGGAACGTCGTCCTGACCGTCCCGGTCGCCCTCGCCGCCTACGCGGTGCTCACGTTCGTGAGGATCAAGAGGATCAAGCGGGGCCGTTCTCACTGAACCGGGTCGGTGACAGCGCCGAGGTCGCCGTCACGCGGACGAGGTGCCGTGCCGTCCGTGCCGTCCGTGCCATCCGTGCCGTCGGACGGATCGTCGTCCAAGAACGCCAGCCCGCCCGGGCGCAGCAACCGGGAGAAGTACAGCCCTACCCCGGCCGCGCCGGTCGCGTAGTCCGCCGAGATCCGGCTGAGCACGCGCCCGGGGTACGCGATTCCCTCCGGGCGTTCGACGCGGAACATCAGCATCGTCTCGGCGATGTCGAACGCCCGGTGCAGGTAGCGGGGGTCGGCCGTGCACCGGAACATGTCCAGCTGGAACTCACCGAGACCGGCCAGCCCCTCGAAGAGGCTCGGCAGCAGGGCACACGTGAGGTAGGCGTCGTCGGCGAGGCGGCGGGCCAGGGCCAGGTAGCGCTCGTCGCCGAGCAGTTGGTGGCACCGGAGCAGCACGCTGCCGATCCCTGCGCTTCCGTGGATCAAGTACGGGTACCGCACCGTGTCGTTCTCGAAACGCGGCCACTGCGCACCCACCTCGGTGTCGCTGCGGTTCGCCAAGTCGAATTCCAGGCCCCGGACCGCGGCAGCCCGGAAGTCGTCCCGGCCGGTCCGCACGAACAGCCGCAGCAGGAACAGCGCGATGCCGCTCGCCCCGTAACCCAGCCCGTAGTGCACTCTCCCCTCGGCCCGGCACGGCCAGCAGCAGGTGTCGTCCCGCGGCTCCGCCGTCGCCAGCAGGTGCTCGCCCGCGCGCACCGCCGCGTCCAGGTGTGACTGGTCGCCGGTCCGGGTGTGGAATCGCAGGCCGACCGTCCCCCAGCCGGCCGCCCCCAGAGACAGGCCGGGTTCCGCTTCGAGCAGCGGGGAGCGGTACAGCAGCGCCATGGCGTCCAAGGCTTCGTCGGCCAAGTCGATCCGCCAGAACGTCTCGGCGATGCCCGCCAGCCCCAGGAACAGTCCGGGCGGGTACGAGTCCAGGTCCAGCGGACGGTTCCGTAGCCAGGTGCGAATGTTCTCCGGCAGGCGGCCGGCACCGTCCGCAGCACGTTCCGCGGTGTGCGTGTGCGTGTGCGTGTGCGTGTGCAGGAACAGTGCGGGGCCGCACGCCCCGTAGGCCACGTTCAGGGGATTGGTGGCGAAGACCATGAAATGGGCGGGCCAGAGCCGGTCGGAGCGCTCCCGGTCGGCGGTGCCGAGCAGGTACCGGGCCATGCCCTCCACGGTGTCCGCCACCTCCGCCCGCAGCCGGTCCGGCACCGCCGCCGCGCTCACTCAGGGGCTCCAACCGGTCAGGACGTCCATGGCTTCCGCCGCCTCGCCCCTGCACAGACAGTCGATCACTGCCCTCACCTCGGCGGGCACGCCCAGCGCCGTGAACCTGTCCAGGAACACCCCGGCCGCCTCCGGGCGCAGCGTGAAGAGGGGGGTGACCGGCACGACGCAGCCGTACAGGATCATTCCGGCGGCGTACCAGTCGTCCTGCCGCTTGAGGCGACCGCCGGGGGACGTCCGTTCCGGGCGCATGAAGCCCGGCGTGCCCCAGCGGGCGGCATAGGCGCCCGGCTCGCCCTCGCCGCCCTCCCGGATCGCGCTCTCGAAATCGATGAACCACATCCGATGCGTGTCGGGGTCGATCAGAACGTTCTGCGGCGAGAGGTCCCCGAGCAGGACGCCGCGTTCGTGAACCGCGGTCACCATGGCGATGAGCGTCATCGCCGCGTGCCGGAACACCGGGAGGAACCGCTCCAACCGGCCGGGACGCCGGATGTACGGCGCGAGGATGATCTCCTCGCGCGCCCAGAAGTCGTGGAATCCGATGGCGTCCACCACCCGTTCCTCGACCAGGAAGGCGTGCTCCCACTCCCGGAACAGCTCGACCGGCCGCGGTACGAAAGGCAGCCCGTCCAACCGGCACAGCATCTCGTACTCGTGACGCAGCAGACGGGGCGCGTCCCACCATTCCCCGTCGAAGGCCCAGCAGTTGGTGCCGGGACGGGCCTCCTTGACCACGACGGCCTGCCCGGTGCCGGTGTCCAGGCCGTGGTAGATCCCGCCGGCGTTGGAGAAGATCACGGCACCCTCGATCAGGTACCGGCCGTTGAGCAGGGGGCTCGCGTTATCGTCGGACGACGCCACCGTCGTGGCGGTGCTCGCTTCCTTGTCACGGCCCTCACCGTCAATGCCGTCGAACGGATCACGAACCCAGGGGGGCAATCTGAAGTACGGAGTGCGCTCGTCGGCCACGAATTCACCGCTCGGCGCCACCACGCAGGCACTCCGGGTGCCGTCGGTATGAAGCTCATACAAGGGGTGAAAGCCCCCGTAGCGGTAGAAGAGCACCCGGCTGTCCCGGTAGCGGCGGTCGGAGAGGATGTACGGCCCTGCCACGGCCTGGTCCTTCGTCCGCCTGTACAGCTCGTCCAGCAGCCGGAGGAACGTCGTCATGTCCTGGGGGTACAGGGTCATGAACTTGCCGGAACTCCCCCGGGCTTGAAGCTTGGAGTTGAGCAGATCCAGTAGGGCCGGGTCCCCTGCAACCTTGAAGGCGACCCGCTCCCGGACACACACCGGCACGACGAGCTCCAGCAGCAGCGGGGCGCACATAGTGGTGGCCGAAACGTGAATCTTGAACCCTTGGCCGACGTCGACGTCGCCCGGAGCCCCGGAAGCACCCGGCTCCGGCAACAGAGCGTGCAGCCACACGTCACCACGCTCGACCCGCCAGGATTCCGGCAGGCGTTCACGCAAGAGGTTCCGGTATTCGTCGGTCAGGGGGTGGCGATCCGGGGCCTCGTAAAATTCGGGGTGCGCGAAAAAGTAGAGGAACCCTGCGGCGGCAGAACGGTTCATTGCACCTGCCGGACCTGATACGCCGAGGCCGCTTGACGACCCCGGCATGTCCGGCGGCTGATCGTCTTCATCGGGCCACCGCTCTTGCTACATCGTGCGGCAGTACACGCTGGCGGTGCTGCATCCGATGCTAATCGTGCTCCCTTGCCCAGCAGCAGCAACGTCATCGGCCGCACCGGGCGCAAGCTTCTGCAGTTCCAGCACGTCGTTCACGGCCTTCGACGCCCGTTCCAGATGATCCTTGAGCTGGCCCAGCGACGGGCCTGTAGCTGTGGTGTCGCCCATGGCCCTCTCCTCCTACCTCCACGGATATGACCCCTCTTTCAGGCAAACACCACCCGTAGCTCCGCGCCAGCGGAGAGGCCGCGGGGCATGCGGGAGGCCGGGCGGCCTGAGGGCGGCGTATTCGGTGAAGCGGACGGTCCCGCAGTAGCGGCAGCGGGCCTCACCGCGGGTGCGGGCCGCCCAGCCGCCGCGGTGGGTGCAGGTCCCTCTCACGCTCACGCACCGCCCATGTGCACGGTGCGCCAGTGACGGCGCTGCAGCACCAGAGCGTCCCCGGTAGTGAGAGGGTCACCCCCGGCGGCGGCTTCCTTGTAGGCAGCCGCCAGCTGCGCACACTCCCCGCACCCGTACATGGGCCGCGCCCCCGCCGGCCACAGCCCCGCCGCCTCCCGATCCTCCCGGGTCGCCAGCCGCAGCGCGGCGAACGGCGCCTCCCACTCCAGGCCACCACCGGGGCGCCGCAGGGTGACACGGCTCCCCGTCCCCCCGATCACTTGCGCGACCCGTCCCTCCCGGGTGTCCACCACGAATGCGCCGATCCTGTACGCCATCGCCTTACGCCTCCTCGAGTGCCCTGGTAGTCACCACATCTTCGCGAGCACCGCGAGCGGCGGTGAAACTTTCACCGCAGATGTCCACGATTGAGTGAACGCTCGCACACATCAGTGCAGTTGCTGTCGCTAGAGTCGTTCCGCAAGGAGGTGATCACTTGGCCGACATCACGCCGACCCTGCTGCGCCGGAGGCTCGGTGCAGCGCTGAAAACGCTGAGGGTGAGAGCCGGCCTCAACCTCGCCGAGGGCGCCGAGCTGCTGGGAGTGTCCGGCCCGACCTTGAGCAAGGTCGAGAACGGCAGGCAACGCACCGACCCGGAGAGGTTCTTCACCGCCTACGGGGTTACGGACGCCGCACGGATCGCAGAGATCAGAGAGATCGCGAAACTCGCCGACAGCAGTCGCCACCAGAGGCTCTACAAGCAGTACAAGGACGTCATCAACGAGCGATTCGCCGACTTCTTGGAAATGGAACAGATCGCCACCCGCATCGACCTCTATGCGGCGCTTCTCATCCCTGGCGTGTTACAGACGACTGACTACGCCTCCGCAGCCATCGGCGGCATCAGCGTTTGGAGAACAGCACGCGAAACACGAGCTTCCACCGAACTGCGCATGAAACGCCAGGAGGTCTTGGACTCCTCCTCGCTCGTGGTGCGATGCGTGCTGGACGAGGCATGCCTCCGGCGAGAACTGGGCGGGCCTTCCGTTCTCCGGCGGCAACTCGATCACCTACTGACCGTCTCGCAGCAGCCGAACATCGAACTGCAGGTCATTCCGTTCAAGGCAGGCATGCACACGGGCCTGGACGGCGCGTATACGGTCTTTCACTTCGATGTCGGCTCCCCTGTCGTGGCCGTAGAGCCGCTTACGACGTCCCATTACCTTGAAGAGGACGACCAGGTCGCACGCTACGACGTCGCGTTCGATCGCCTGCGCACCCAAGCACTGGACCCCGAGGCGTCCCGCGACTTCATCGCAAGGATCGCCAAGGAGACACGGTGAGGTTCAAGAAGAGCAGTTACAGCTCCGGCTCTGCCGACACCTGTGTGGAGATCGCCCTCCCGGAAGGCATGGGAGTACGTACCCCGATACTCATACGCGACTCGAAACGGCCCGACGGGCCGACCCTGCGCGTCGCCGCCGAGCCGTATCGTTCCTTCACCCGAGCCGTGCGGGAGCGTGCGCTGGACACTCCGGGGTGACGCGACGAACCCTGATGGCCGAAGTGGTCGCCGGAGGCGGGGGCGTGGGGCTACCGTAGAAGAAGCCCCCCCTTCAGGGCACAGAAAGTGGCCCCCGCCACGGCCGTACCCGTGGACGAGGGCCAACCGCAGGTAGACGGTTCCCGACCGTCAGTCCTCAGTTCTTCGGAGGACTGGCGGTCACCGTCCAGCGGCCACCGCTTCACTTGCCGGTGCACCACCTCCACAGCTCCCGGATCACAGCCGCGACCCGCTCGTGCAGAGGCTTCCTACGGTGACGCCCCACTGGCGCCCCCCTTCTCGGGTTACGGCCAGTACCGGTGGCCGCTCCGGAGGGAGCCCAGGCAGGGCACCCCGCGAGTGCCCCGACGAAAGGGTCCTCTGGAAGGGGGGCGCGCTCGAAGCGCTGTCGCAGACGCTACACGTGGGCGGAGGGCTCAATCCGCCGTTTCCCGCGTCGGGTTACTGATCTCCGTCGATGCTCAGCTCATCGCAGCTGCAACATCATCCACTGTCGTACGAGGCGTACGGCCGACGCCGTAGCGGCGATCTTGAAGGTGGCCCGTCACGCCGCCGTCACCGACCGTGAGGGGAAAAAGCACCCTCGCACGTCAGGTAATATTGTTCTCGCAACGCCGACGAGTGACTGCTGTCACCCGGGAGCCGAGCGCTCGTAGCTTAACGGATAGAGCACTTGACTACGGATCAAGAGGTTGCAGGTTCGAATCCTGCCGAGCGCACATCGTCGTAAGAGAGCCGGATGCCCTGAGCATCCGGCTCTCTTCGTTATTTCCGGGGCTTCGAGAACGCCGCCTGCGCTATGCCGAGGACGTACTTCAGCTCGCTCGAACCCGGCGGGTTGTTGTAGTTGAGCGAATACACCACTCGTCGCGACAGATCGCGCTTCACGAACACCCCGTTGGTGTAACCCGGCTGGGAACCGGTCTTGCCCCAGACGACCGTGCCGCCCGGCAACTCCGTGCGCATGAGGCCGATGCGGCTGAAGCAGGCCTGGCCCGGGTTCCCGGGGTCGGTCAGGCTGGCGCAGTGGCGGTTGCCGGGGGCGTTGGGGACGTCCGGCAGGTCGAAGATCCGGTTCTGCTGCGACGGCGGGAGGAGGCGGCCGCCGAGGAGGGCCGTGATGAAGCGGTCCACCTCCGCCGCGGTGGAGATCATGCCGCCTTCCGCCCACGAGGACGGACTCTGCTCGGTGACGTCGACCAGCTCGCCGTCCACCGTGCGGTAGCCGTGGGCGTGGGGCTGCGGCAGGGTGACGTCGTCGGCCGCGGGGACGTACGTGCGGCGCAGCCCCAGGGGGCGGGTGATGCGGTCGCGGACCTCCTGCGCGTACGTGCGGCCGGTGACGCGTTCGATGATCAGGCCCGCCACGTGCGTGTTGATGCCGTTGTACTGCTGGGCCGTGCCGGCCGGGAAGGCCGGCGCCTGTCCGGCCAGCGCCGCCTTGACGATCTCGGTGGGCGTCCACGACCGGAAGCGGTTCTCGGCGAACCATTTGTTGGAGCCGTCGCCGTAGGTCAGCGGCGACGGGCCGGGGAGGCCGCTCGTGTGGTTGAGCAGTTGCGCGACGGTCACGTCGTGGAAGGCGTCGGGGAGGAGGCCGGGAACGTAGCGCCGGACGGGGGCGTCCAGGTCGACCTGGCGTTCGGCGGCGAGCTGGAGCATCACCGTGCCGGTGAAGATCTTGGTGATGCTGCCGATGCGGAAGGAGGAGTCGGAGCGCACGGACGCGCCCGTGGCCTTGTCCGCCGCGCCGGACGTGCCCCACCAGTGGCCGGCGGGGCCGGCGACGCGGACCAGCGCCCCGTTCACGTCCGCGTTCGGGAAGCCCGCGATCGACTCTTCGAGCGCCTTCTTGTCCGGCGGCGGGGTCGCGGCACCGGCCGGGCCGGCCGTGCCGGCGGTGAGTGCGGCGGCGAGAACGGCGACGAGTGCGGTGGCCGGCCACGAGCCCCGGCGGATGGGCTTCCTCTTGAGTTGTTCCATGCCGGAGAGTCTTCCGAAGCAAGATCATCCCGGCATCGGGCATCGCCCCGATCCGTCCCGCACCGGGCGCTGCGCCGCCTCGGGGTTCCCCCCGATCCCGGCCCCTAGAGGACGGAAACCGTCCTCTATCACCTCTACGCTCGCCCCCATGAGCAGCAGCCCCCGCGCCCGCTTCACCGACGACCGGCGCCGCGCCCGCCTCGCCCGGCGCCACCTCCTCCACCCCGGCCGGCGGGTGGGCTCCGTCGAGGAGGTCGCGGACGCCCTGGTCGGCCTGCACGCCACCGACGCCGCCACCGTCTACCTGTCGGCGTGCGCGCGGCTGACCGAGCCGTCGCCCGCCGAGGTGGAGCGGGCGCTGTACGAGGACGTGACCCTCGTGAAACTGCTGTCCATGCGGCGCACGCTCTTCGCGGTCACCACGGAGCTCGCCCCGTACGTCAGCTCCTCGACCGCCCGCGCGATCGCCGTACGGGAACGGGCGACGCTGCTCAAACACCTGCGGGAGAACTCCGAAGGCCACGCCCCCTGGGACGAGCAGCGACTCGCCCGCACCGAACAGGAGGTGCTGGACGCGCTGGCCGCGCGCGGCGAGGCCACGACCGCCGAACTCAACAAGGACGTGCCCGCGCTGCGCGAGACCCTGCTGATGTCGCCGGGCAAGCCGTACGAGGCGCGGCAGAGCGTCGGCAGCCGGGTGCTGCGGATGCTCGCGTCGGACGGGCACCTGCGACGGGCCCGGCCGCGCGGGTCGTGGACCAGCAGCCTCTACCCGTGGGCGCTCGTGCCGCAGATCCCCGACATCGACGTGCGGGAGGCCAAGGCCGAGCTCGCGCGGCGCTGGCTCGCCTCGTACGGACCGGCGACGGAAGCGGACCTGAAGTGGTGGACCGGCTGGACGCTCGGCGACACGCGCAAGGCGCTGGCGGACGTGGGCGCGGCGGAGGTCGGGCTCGCGGACGGCGCCGCGGGATACGTGCTGCCGGATGACCTCGCCACTGCGGACGAAGCCCCGGGGCCCTGGGCCGCGCTCCTCCCCGGCCTCGACCCGACCGCCATGGGCTGGCGCGGCCGCGACTGGTACCTCTCCCCGGACCACGTGCCCGCCCTCTTCGACCGGGCCGGCAACATCGGCCCGACCGTGTGGTGGAACGGCCGCATCATCGGCGCCTGGGCCCAGCGCGCGGACGGCGAGATCACCTGGCGGCTCCTGACGGACCCGGGCCGCGAGGCGAAGACCGCCATCACCACGGAGGCCACCCGCCTGTCCGCCTGGCTTGGCCCGGTACGGGTCACCCCGCGCTTCCGGACCCCCTTGGAGCGGGAGCTGGTGAGCGGTTGATGCCTGGGGACGGTGGGGGTGGGGTG
>NZ_JBPQTS010000139.1:0-20352 GCF_051386455.1 Streptomyces sp. URMC 124 | reverse complement strand
AGCGGGCGGGCGGCCCGGCGTGGGCGCCGTGCCGGCTCCGCCGTCCGGCCGCTTGGGCTTCTTGCCGGGCTTGCCGGTGCGGGCGTCCGGCGAGGCCCCGGCGGGCGAGGCCGAGGGCGTCGCCGACGAGGACGGGGTGGCCGCGCTCCTGGCCGACGGGCTGCCGCTCGCGCCCCGCGCCGAGCGCGCGTCCGCCTGCCCCGGCCGCCCCCCGGGCAGCCGCACCCCGCCGTCCGGCTCGGGCCCCGCCTCGCGCTGCTTGCCCGCACCCGGCGACGGAGCGGGCCGCTCCGGGTCGCTCACGCTCATGCACCCCCCGAGGGCCAGGACCACGACGGCGACGGCCGCGATCCGGGTGACGGCTGCGCGGGGTGAGGTGGGGGGCATCGGGGACCGCCTTAGGGCTACGGGTCGCATCGGCGACGCGTACGGGCCGCATCGGCAACGCATGGGACAGGCGCACTGCCCAACTGGGACCGCCCCGCCCAGGACACGCGCGCCGTGCGGTCACCTGACCGGCTCTTTACCCGCTGACCGGCCGCCGAGCGCGTACGGGCGCCCGGCCGCCCGGCCCGCGACCGAGCCCCCTAGGCCCCTACGGCCCTACTACGGCCTATTGCGGCCCTGCGACCCCGGCTCACCCGTAGCCGAGCGCGTGCAGCCGTTCGTCGTCGATGCCGAAGTGGTGGGCGACCTCGTGGACGACGGTCACCTCCGTCTCCTCCACCACTTCCTCCCGGGAGGAGCACAGCCGCAGCGTCGGCCCGCGGTAGATGGTGATCCGGTCCGGCAGGACCCCCGCGTACCACTCGCCGCGCTCGGTCAGCGGCGTCCCCTCGTAGAGGCCGAGCAGCTCCGGGTCCTCCGCCGGGGGCTCGTCCTCGACGAACACCGCGACGTTGTCCATCAGCCGCGTCAGCTCCGGCGGGATCCGGTCCAGGGCCTCGGCGACCAGTTCCTCGAACTCCTCGCGCGTCATCTCCAGCACGCTCGCCATTGTCCGGCACGACCCTCCGCACGGCCCCTGCGCCGCCCTGCAATCCCCCGTCCCCGACCCCCGGACGCCCCGTCTCGCCGCCTCCGGGAAACCGTTTTGGCGTTCCCCCTCTCCATCCCATATGCTTCTCACGTCCCCGAGGCGCTGCGAAGCGCCCAGGTGGGCCATCAGCCCTCATCGTCTAGTGGCCCAGGACGCCGCCCTTTCAAGGCGGTAGCACGGGTTCGAATCCCGTTGGGGGCACGCTGTACCGTGTGCGAGACTAGTGCTCGCACATAGCAAGGTCCTGTGGAGCAGTTTGGAGTGCTCGCCACCCTGTCAAGGTGGAGGCCGCGGGTTCAAATCCCGTCAGGACCGCTGCAAGCATCTCGATGCTTGCGTGGCTGGGTAGCTCAGTTGGTACGAGCGTCCGCCTGAAAAGCGGAAGGTCGCCGGTTCGACCCCGGCCCCAGCCACAGTGAGCCCCTCGTCTTCGACGAGGGGCTCAGTGCTTTCCCGAGGCACGTGGAGCGCGGCGGGCTTTCCCCGGCACAGTGGAGCCCGGCGCCTCCGGGCGGCCCGTGGGGGCGCCACCGCGCCCCTAAATGGGTTCGCCGCTTCCCGGCGCGTGGTGCGATCCTGGACTTCGTATGTCTACGCAGCCTGCCGCCCCCGCCGCCTTCGCCGACCTCGCCGCCCGCCTGCCCGAGCTGACACTGCGCGACGCGCAGCGCCTGGGGCGGCGGCTCGACGGGGCCCGCCGCATCCGCAAGCCCGAGGCCCGTTCGGCCGTCCTGGCCGAGATCACGGCGGAGGTCGACGCGGCCGAGCTGCGCGTCGCGGACCGCCGCGCCGCCGTGCCGGCCGTCACGTATCCCGAGCAGCTGCCCGTCAGCCAGAAGAAGGACGAGATCCTGGCGGCGATCCGCGACCACCAGGTCGTGATCGTCGCGGGCGAGACGGGCTCCGGCAAGACCACCCAGATCCCCAAGATCTGCATGGAGCTCGGCCGCGGCGTCCGGGGCCTGATCGGGCACACCCAGCCCCGCCGGATCGCCGCCCGCACGGTCGCGGAGCGCGTCGCGGAGGAGCTGCGCACCCCGCTGGGCGAGGCGGTCGGCTGGAAGGTCCGCTTCACCGACCAGGTCGGCGAGAACACGCTGGTCAAGCTGATGACGGACGGCATCCTGCTCGCCGAGATCCAGACGGACCGCGAGCTGCGCCAGTACGACACGATCATCATCGACGAGGCGCACGAGCGCAGCCTCAACATCGACTTCATCCTGGGTTACCTCGCCCAGCTGCTGCCGCGCCGCCCCGACCTCAAGGTCGTCATCACTTCGGCCACCATCGACCCCGAGCGGTTCTCGCGCCACTTCGGCGACGCGCCGATCATCGAGGTCAGCGGGCGCACCTATCCGGTGGAGGTGCGGTACCGGCCGCTGCTGGAAGAGAATTCCGGTGATTCCGACCGCGATCAGATCACGGCGATCTGCGATGCGGTGGACGAGCTGCAGCGCGAGGGCGACGGCGACATATTGGTCTTCCTCTCCGGCGAGCGCGAGATCCGCGACACCGCGGACGCCCTGGAGAAGAAGAAGCTGCGCTTCACCGAGATCCTGCCGCTCTACGCCCGCCTCTCGCACGCCGAGCAGCACCGGGTGTTCCAGCGGCACACGGGCCGCCGGATCGTCCTCGCCACGAACGTCGCGGAGACGTCCCTGACGGTGCCGGGCATTCGCTATGTGATCGACCCGGGTTTCGCCCGGATCTCGCGCTACAGCCACCGCACCAAGGTCCAGCGCCTGCCGATCGAGGCGGTTTCCCAGGCGAGTGCGAACCAGCGCAAGGGCCGCTGCGGCCGTACGTCGGACGGCATCTGCATCCGGCTGTACTCGGAGGACGACTTCCTCGCCCGCCCGGAATTCACGGACGCGGAGATCCTCCGTACGAACCTGGCCTCCGTCATCCTGCAGATGACCGCGGCCGGGCTCGGCGACATCGAGAAGTTCCCGTTCATCGACCCGCCGGACCGCCGCAACATCAAGGACGGCGTGGATCTGCTGGTCGAGCTGGGGGCGCTGGATCCCGCGCAGAAGGATCCGAAGAAGCGGCTCACGCCGTCGGGGCGGAAGCTCGCCCAGCTGCCGGTGGACCCCCGTCTGGCCCGCATGGTCCTGGAGGCCGACCGCAACGGCTGCGTCCGCGAGGTCATGGTCATCGCGGCCGCGCTGTCCATCCAGGATCCGCGCGAGCGGCCCTCGGAGAAGCAGGCGCAGGCCGATCAGCAGCACGCCCGCTTCAAGGACGAGACGAGCGACTTCCTCGCCTTCCTGAACCTGTGGCGCTACGTGCGCGAGCAGCAGAAGGCGCTGTCGTCGTCGGCGTTCCGGCGCATGTGCAAGTCCGAGTTCCTGAACTATCTGCGCATACGGGAATGGCAGGACATCTATGCGCAGCTGCGGACGGTCGCCAAGCAGATGGGCGTCCACCTGGCGGAGGAGGACGCGGCCCCGGACCGCATCCAC
Organism: Streptomyces sp. URMC 124; assembly: GCF_051386455.1. Classification (NCBI taxonomy): domain Bacteria; kingdom Bacillati; phylum Actinomycetota; class Actinomycetes; order Kitasatosporales; family Streptomycetaceae; genus Streptomyces; species Streptomyces sp. URMC 124. The sequence continues at coordinate 16,848 of NZ_JBPQTS010000139.1, read as the reverse complement.
CAGTCGCTGCTCGCGGGCCTGCTTTCCCACATCGGTCTGAAGGACACCGAGAAGAACGAGTACCTGGGTGCCCGCAGCGCGAAGTTCGCCGTGTTCCCGGGCTCGGCGCTGTTCCGCAAGCAGCCGCGCTGGGTCATGTCGGCGGAGCTGGTGGAGACCTCGCGGCTGTGGGCGCGGGTCAACGCCAAGGTCGAGCCGGAATGGATCGAGCCGCTCGCCCAGCACCTGGTGAAGCGCAATTACAGCGAGCCGCACTGGGAGCAGAAGCAGGCGGCCGTCATGGCGTACGAGCGGGTGACGCTGTACGGCGTGCCGATCGTCGCCCAGCGGAAGGTCAATTACGGCCGGATCGATCCGGAGACCAGCCGCGAGCTGTTCATCCGCAACGCCCTGGTGGAGGGCGACTGGCGCACGCAGCATCAGTTCTTCCACGACAACCGCAAACTGCTCGGCGAGGTCGAGGAGCTGGAGCACCGCGCCCGCCGCCGCGACATCCTGGTGGACGACGAGACGCTCTTCGACTTCTACGACCAGCGGCTGCCCGAACACGTCGTGTCCGGCGCGCACTTCGACTCGTGGTGGAAGCACAAGCGGCGCGACGAGCCGGAGTTGCTGAACTTCGAGCAGTCGATGCTCATCAACGAGAACGCGGAGGCCGTCACCAAGGACGACTATCCGGATTCCTGGCGGCAGGGCCGGCTGAAGTTCAAGGTGACGTACCAGTTCGAGCCGGGTGCGGACGCGGACGGCGTGACCGTCCACATTCCGCTGCAGGTGCTGAACCAGGTCTCGGCCGAGGGCTTCGACTGGCAGATCCCGGGGCTGCGCGAGGACCTGGTGACGGAGCTGATCCGTTCGCTGCCCAAGCCGATCCGCAGGAATTACGTGCCGGCGCCGAATTTCGCCAAGGCGTTCCTGGACCGTGCGGTCCCGCTGCAGGAGTCGCTGACGGTCACGCTGGCGCGTGAGCTGCACCGGATGACGGCGGTCCGGCTGGACCCGGAGGACTTCGACCTGGGCAAAGTCCCCGAGCACCTGAAGATCACTTTCCGGGTCGTCGACGAGCGGCGTCGCAAGATCGCCGAGGACAAGGACCTGGAGGCGCTGCGGCTGCGGCTCAAGCCGAAGACGCAGGCGGCGATCTCCAAGGCCTTCGAGCAGGCCGCCGGGGCCGCGGGGGCCGGCGGCACCGGCGGCGCCCCGGAGCAGCGCTCGGGACTCACGTCCTGGACGGTGGGCACCCTGCCGCGCACCTTCGAGACGCGGCGGGCCGGCCAGCCGGTCAAGGCGTATCCGGCGCTGGTGGACGAGGGCTCCTCGGTCGCGGTGCGGCTCTTCGACACCGAGCCGGAGCAGCGCGAGGCCATGTGGCGGGGCACCCGCCGGCTGATCCTGCTGAACCTGCCGTCCAACCCCGCGAAATTCGCCCAGGACAAGCTCGGCAACCAGCAGAAGCTCGCCCTGTCGCGCAATCCCCACGGCTCCGTGCAGGCGCTCTTCGAGGACTGCGTCTCGGGCGCGGCCGACAAGCTCATGGCGGCGCACGGCGGGCCCGTCTGGGACGAAGAATCCTTCCGCAAGCTCTTCGACGCGGTACGGGCGGACATCGTGGACGCCACGCTGGACGCCATCCGCAAGGTGCAGGAGGTGCTGGCCGCCTGGCAGGCGTGCGAGCGCCGGCTGAAGGCCACCACGAGCCTGACGCTGATGTCCTCCCTGTCGGACGTCAAGGAGCAGCTGGCGGGGCTCATCAAGCCGGGCTTCGTGACCGCCCACGGCGTGCGCAGGCTGCCGGACCTGCTGCGCTACCTCGTGGCGGTCGACCGGCGGCTCACCCAGCTCCCCTCCAACGCCGACCGGGACCGCGCCCGGATGGCGAAGGTGAAGGAGATGCAGGACGAGTACGCGTGGCTGCTGGAGCAGTTCCCCAAGGGGCGCCCGGTGCCCCAGGAGGCGCTCGACATCCGCTGGATGATCGAGGAGCTTCGCGTGAGCTACTTCGCCCACGCCCTGGGGACGGCGCACCCGGTGTCGGACAAGCGGATCGTGAAGGCCATCGATCAGCTGGCGCCCTAGGGGGCGCAGGGGTGCGGGCGGGCCTCCGCCGCGCTGCGGGACCCGTTCGGGGGCCGCGTCCGCGATCGGGTTCGACCGCACCCCCTGACCTGCTGTAGAGTCTGTCTCGCAAGCCCGCGAGAGCGGCAAGCAAGCAAGGTCCTGTGGAGCAGTTTGGAGTGCTCGCCACCCTGTCAAGGTGGAGGCCGCGGGTTCAAATCCCGTCAGGACCGCATCGGTTGAAGGCCCGGATCCCCTCAGGGATCCGGCCCTTCTCGCGTTCGACCTTGACTGGGACACGTGCCAGGGGTACCCAGACAGTGGAGGTGCTGCGCTCCATGACGACAACCACCACCCGGACCCAGGCCAAACGGACCGAGAGCATCAGGCACGAGACGCGGGCGCTGCTGCGCGCCCATCTCTCCGCCGCCTCGGGCGCCTCGGGCTATCGCCACCTGACCCGCCACTGCGCCGTGTGCCACCGGCTGCTACGGCTCGCCCAAGAGGCCGCGGCGGGGCCCCTGCCCGAGCCCAGGGGTGCCGGGGAGGCGGGGGCGGCTTCCGGGTGACCAACGGCGCCTGTTCCGGCGGCAGTCGGCCGCGGAGCGGATGTGTGCACACGCCCACCGGGCTCTTTACCGCAGCGGCACGGTGAGTGACAAGCACGTCGCACTGTGATGGGAGTCACCGAAAGAGTTTCCCGACCGAGGGAACTTACCCCTGGCCTACAACGGGTCAATTTAATATGTGCAATTGCACTCCACCCGAAAGGGTGGGCCCACGGGTCCGTACGGGCGCGCCGACGGCGTCCGCTGCCCACAGTCGGGCACAGCCGTCGAGGGACGCTCGAGGAACGTGCGAGGGGTATACGGGGACGTGCGGGGGACGCGCGGGCATAAAAAAGATCGCGCTGGACCCGGCGGAGTCCAGCGCGATCGACGACTCGCCCAAGTCGGTGGGCTTCGGACCTGTTGGGGCAGGTGCCGGTCGCTTGTAGCCAGATGGTGCTTCAGATGGAGCTAGCTGGGCGCAGGCCGGGTTGGGGGCCCCGGAAAACGCCCGGTGATGCGGTTGTTCAGGCCTCGCTGCGCTGCTGCGGAATGCCCGCCAGCAGGGCGCGGACCTCCGCTTCGCGGTAACGGCGGTGTCCTCCGAGCGTGCGGATGGACGTGAGCTTGCCAGCCTTGGCCCAACGGGTGACCGTCTTCGGGTCCACGCGGAACATCGTGGCAACCTCAGCCGGGGTCAGCAGCGGCTCGGCATCAGGGGTGCGAGCGGTCATGAGCGGCCTCCTCGGGAGAACCTGACGTGGAGTCGGTTCTTTCCTCTAAATTCTGCACCTTGACCCGCGTTGCCCGAAATGGCGGACGCGGGCCGAGTCGGTTATAGGACGAACGGCTTGTCCTCGGCACTACAACTACACCATCTGTCCAGCCACGTCGGCCAAACCGATGGAATTGCCCTCTCAGGTGTTCAACCTCGACGGAAGCCGATGGACCATGCCATAGCGGACAGTCACGCCGCCGTGACGATCAGTCACAGCGGGATCAGGGGTCACCAGACCCGTCAAGGAGCGCAATACCGATCAATCCGCCCGTAGTTGGACGGAAGGAGCCCTTCCCGGACTCCTTGTCCTATTTTGCCACGCGGATGGGCGATGGGCGCAAGACCTGACGAAAGTGCGTTAGGTCACGGTTGCCGCAATGGCCCGGATCGGGACCTAGGTCCCGGGGCTTCTGCCGCCAAGACTTCAATTGGCGTACTGCCGGTTGCGTACGGCGCTCCAGCGCTCCGTCAAGCGCTCGTACGCCCTCCCCGCGCGCACTCCATCCCCCGCGCGCAACGCCGCGAGCCCCTCCGCCGTGTCCCCGGCGGAATGATCCTCGGCGAGCTGCGCCTCGGGCACCATATGCACCAGGCCGCCGTAGTCCAGCTCCACCAGGGAGCGCGGGTGGAATTCCTCGAGCCACCGGCCCACGTCCACCAGGCCGTCGATCAGCGGGCCCTCGTCGATGGCGTCCTTGAGCGTGCGCAGCCCCCGCGCCACCCGGCGTCTCGCCTGCACCATCGGCGTCCGGTAGCGCAGCACGAGCCCGTCCCGGCCCTGCCGGCCGCCGCGGTCCGGCTCACCGCCGTCGGCGTACTCGCCCCTCTTGCCGTACTCACGCTCCTCGTCCGAGAAGAGCACGAACCAGCGCAGCGGCACCTGCCAGGTGGCCGTGCGGATCCACGGCCGGGCGTCGGGGTTGCGCTCCTGCCAGCGCTCGTAGTCGGCCTCCGCCTGCCGGCGCACCACCGGCGGCAGCGCCGCGTCCAGGACGGGCGCGGGCAGGCTCTCGGGCAGCTCCCCCAGCGCCAGCCAGCCGCGCAGCCTGGTGCGCCAGGGGCATACGCACAGCACCCCGTCCTGGACGGTCACGAAGGCGTCGCCGCTCTCGTGCACCGGGACCGGCACGGGCGGGGTGGGCAGGAGATCGGCGAGCGAGCGCCGGAGCTCGTCCTGGGCGCAGGGGAGCGCCTCCCGCCGGGCGTAGCGCTCCCAGTGCGTGCGCTCCGGCTCCGGAAAGGCACCCAGCGGCTCGTAGACCCGCAGGTACGCCGCGTACGGGACAGTCACCGACGAAGCCGAGCCCACACGTGCTCCCCTCAAACCGCAGGACACCGCAGGGAGTTGCCGAACCCTCCCCGTACCGCGCAAATCGTCCCATGGCGCCGCTCCCCGGGAGAGTGATCCTCCGCACGGGACCGGCTCCCCGGGCCGACAGGTCTTACCCTCTTGCCAACCGGCCCTCCACCACCCCCGGCGGGCGACCTCCGCGACATATGGAGTCACCACAGTGACTGACGTACGTCCCTCCCCCAAGCACTCCGTGCAGGGGGGATCCCCAGAAGCTGACGGCGTGCTGCACACATTGTTCCGGTCCGATCAGGGCGGCCACGAGCAGGTCGTCCTCTGCCAGGACCGCGAGAGCGGCCTGAAGGCAGTGATCGCCATCCACTCCACCGCCCTGGGCGACGCCCTCGGCGGCACCCGGTTCTATCCGTACGCCTCCGAAGAGGCCGCGGTGCTGGACGCCCTCAACCTCTCCCGCGGCATGTCCTACAAGAACGCGCTGGCGGGCCTGGATCACGGCGGCGGAAAGGCCGTGATCATCGGCGATCCGAATCAGATCAAGACCGAACAGCTCCTCCTTGCTTACGGTCGCTTCGTGGCCTCCCTCGGTGGCCGGTACGTGACGGCCTGCGACGTCGGCACCTACGTCCAGGACATGGACGTCGTCGCCCGCGAGTGCCGCTGGACCACCGGCCGCTCCCCCGAGAACGGCGGCGCCGGCGACTCCTCGGTGCTCACCGCCTTCGGCGTCTTCCAGGGCATGCGCGCCGCCGCGCAGACCCAGTGGGGCGAGCCGACGCTGCGCGGCCGCCGGGTCGGCGTCGCGGGCGTCGGGAAGGTCGGCCACCACCTGGTGGAGCACCTGGTCGAGGACGGCGCGGAGGTCGTGATCACCGACGTCCGCACGGAGGCCGTGGAGCGCATCCTCGCCCGTCACCCGCAGGTCAGTGCGGTGACGGACGCCGGCGTCCTGGTCCGCACCCCGCTCGACGTCTACGCCCCCTGCGCCCTCGGCGGCGCTCTCGACGACGACACGGTGGCCGCCCTGACCGCGAGCGTGGTCTGCGGCGCGGCCAACAACCAGCTGGCCCACCCCGGCGTCGAGAAGGACCTCGCGGACCGCGGCATCCTCTACGCGCCCGACTACGTGGTGAACGCCGGCGGAGTGATCCAGGTGGCCGACGAACTGCACGGGTTCGACTTCGACCGCGCGAAGGCCAAGGCGAATCAGATCTTCGACACGACTCTGGCCATATTCGATCGGGCGAAGGCCGACGGCATCCCGCCCGCCGCGGCCGCCGACCGGCTGGCCGAGCAGCGCATGGCCGAGGCCCGGGCGGCCGCCACGAGCGTGCCTACCGCCCGGTAAAACCGTCCGGTAAGGGCGCCTTGCGCACGAGGGGTGACCGGTCGGCGGACACCGCGCGGCCGACCGGGCGGGCCGAGCGCCCCTAGCGGTCCCTACAGGCCCGTCCGATGAGGTGGTGAGCGAGACATCTCTCACCACCCATCGGCGGGTCGGGGCACAAGACACGTTAAAATCGCAGCTGACCAGCGGGGACGGGGCTCCCCTAGGGTTGTGCTGCGTGGCACGTCATGCGGGCGACGTACCGTATGGCCGCGGAAGCAGGTACCGTTGAAGCCCTACAGGCCGGATCCCTCTACGGGGGTCCGCTCTGACTCATGAACGTGAACGCGTGTCAAGACTCTGGGGCCGTCGAGCCCCGTCATTGAGGGGGTCGAGCCATGGGGCGCGGCCGGGCCAAGGCCAAGCAGACAAAGGTCGCCCGCCAGCTGAAGTACAACAGCGGCGGGACCGACCTCTCACGTCTGGCCAATGAGCTGGGCGCATCGCCGACGAAGCAGCCGCCGAACAGCGAGCCGCTCGACAAGGACGATGAGCTGGATGACGACCCGTACGCTCAGTACGCAAGTCGTTACAACGACGATGAGGACGAGGACGAGCAGGCTCCGTCCGACTCTCCTTACCGTCGCCGCGCTTGACGCTGTAACTCCCACTGACCCGGTTCGAGGCCCCGCCTCGGACCGGGTTCTGTGCTGCCCGGGGCGGCTCCGCCCGGGACCTTCCGGTCCGGGCGGCCGCCCCCGTGCAGCGTGCGCTCAAGGCTGCTCCCGGCGTCGCCTCAGCGGGCGTAGGCCCCGGTCAGGGCCACGGCCTCGGCGTGATCGCCGCGCTCGGTGACCTCACCCGCGACCCAGGCGTCCACGCCCCGGTCCGCGAGGACCGAGAGGGCCACGTCCACGGCCTCCGGCGGCACGACCGCCATCATGCCGACGCCCATGTTCAGCGTCTTCTCCAGCTCCAGCTGCTCGACGCCGCCGAGCCGCCCCACGGTGTCGAACACCGCGCCCGGCGTCCAGGTGGCCCTGTCGACGGTGGCGTGGAGGTGGTCCGGGACGACCCGGGCCAGGTTGTTGGCGAGACCGCCGCCGGTGATGTGCGAGAAGGCGTGCACCTCGGCCGTACGGGTGAGCGCCAGGCAGTCCAGCGAGTAGATCCTGGTGGGCTCCAGCAGCTCCTCGCCGAGGGTGCGGCCGAACTCCGGAACCTCACGGTCCAGCTCCCAGCCGGCCCGGTCGAAGAGCACATGGCGGACCAGTGAGTACCCGTTCGAGTGAAGTCCGGACGAGGCCATCGCCAGGACGACGTCACCCTTACGGATGCGATCGGCGCCCAGCACGCGGTCGGCCTCGACCACACCGGTGCCCGCGCCGGCCACGTCGAACTCGTCCGGCCCGAGCAGGCCGGGGTGCTCGGCGGTCTCGCCGCCGACCAAGGCGCAGCCCGCGAGCACACAGCCCTCGGCGATGCCCTTGACGATGGCGGCGACCCGCTCGGGGACGACCTTGCCGACGCAGATGTAGTCGGTCATGAAGAGCGGCTCGGCGCCGCAGACGACCAGGTCGTCCACGACCATGCCGACCAGGTCGTGGCCGATGGTGTCGTAGACGCCCATGCGGCGGGCGATGTCGACCTTCGTGCCGACGCCGTCGGTCGCGGAGGCCAGGAGGGGACGCTCGTACCGCTTGAGCGCGCTGGCGTCGAAGAGCCCGGCGAAGCCGCCGAGGCCGCCGACGACCTCCGGACGGGTGGCCTTCCTGACCCACTTCTTCATCAGCTCGACGGCGTGATCGCCCGCTTCGATGTCGACGCCCGCGGCTGCGTAGCTGGCACCGGTGGTCTCAGACATGAGTTTGAGAACTTTCGTGTCGTTCGGTACTGCGGAGGCGTTTACGGACGACGGAGCGCATCGGCGGCGTCCGCGCCACCGGCCAGCTCGGTCTCCAGGAGCTGCTTGCCGAGCAGCTCGGGGTCGGGGAGCGCCATGGGGTACTCACCGTCGAAGCAGGCGCGGCACAGGTTCGGCTTGGCGATGGTGGTCGCCTCGATCATGCCGTCCAGGGAGATGTACGCCAGGGAGTCCGCGCCCAGCGACCGGCCGATCTCCTCGACGCTCATGCCATTGGCTATCAGCTCCGCGCGGGTGGCGAAGTCGATGCCGAAGAAGCACGGCCACTTCACCGGCGGGGAGGAGATCCGCACGTGCACCTCGGCGGCGCCCGCCTCGCGGAGCATCCGGACGAGTGCGCGCTGGGTGTTGCCGCGGACGATGGAATCATCGACCACGACCAGGCGCTTGCCCTTGATGACTTCCTTGAGCGGATTGAGCTTGAGCCGGATGCCGAGCTGGCGGATGGTCTGGCTCGGCTGGATGAAGGTCCGGCCGACGTAGGAATTCTTGACCAGGCCGGTGCCGTACGGAATGCCGCTGGCCTCCGCGTAACCGACGGCGGCCGGAGTGCCGGATTCCGGCGTCGGTATCACCAGATCGGCGTCGACCGGGGCCTCGGCGGCGAGCCGACGGCCCATTTCCACCCGGGAAAGGTAGACGTTCCGGCCCGCGATATCGGTGTCCGGGCGGGCCAGGTAGACGTACTCGAAGACGCAGCCCTTGGGGCGGGCCTCGGCGAAGCGACTGGTGCGCACGCCGTGCTCGTCGATGGCGATGAGCTCGCCGGGCTCGATCTCGCGGACGAACGTCGCGCCGCAGATGTCGAGGGCGGCCGTCTCGGAGGCCACCACCCAGCCGCGCTCCAGGCGGCCGAGGACCAGCGGGCGGATGCCCTGCGGGTCACGGGCGGCGTAGAGCGTGTGCTCGTTCATGAAGACGAGACAGAAGGCGCCCTTGACGTCGGGAAGGACCTTGGCGGCCGCCTCCTCGATGGTCAGCGGCTTGCCCTCGGCGTCGGTCTGGCCCGCGAGCAGGGCCGTGACCAGGTCGGTGTCGTTGGTCGCAGCGACCTGGGTGGCCCGGCCGTTCTCCTTGGGGAGGGCGGCGACCATCTCGGCCAGCTCGGCCGTATTGACCAGGTTGCCGTTGTGACCCAGGGCGATCGACCCGTGGGCGGTCGCCCGGAAGGTCGGCTGGGCGTTCTCCCACACCGAGGCTCCGGTGGTGGAGTAGCGGGCATGACCGACCGCGATGTGGCCCTGGAGGGAGCCGAGGGAGGTTTCGTCGAAGACCTGGGAAACCAGTCCCATGTCCTTGAAAACGAGGATCTGGGAGCCGTTGCTCACTGCGATGCCCGCGGACTCCTGTCCACGGTGCTGCAGCGCATACAGCCCGAAATAGGTGAGTTTGGCGACCTCTTCACCCGGAGCCCAGACACCGAAGACGCCGCAAGCGTCCTGGGGGCCCTTCTCGCCGGGGAGCAGGTCGTGGCTGAGTCGTCCGTCACCACGAGGCACACCTTGAGTCTATGGCAGGGAGGAGGTTCATCCGAACCGGGGACGACCGGTGATGGCTCACACCACGCACAGCCACTCGACGCGCACAGCGAATTACCTTTACGGGAAGGCGAATCGCTGCTCGGCGATCTTTTGTTCATTCCACCAAAGGGAGTTCCGCGGAGAGGTCCGCGCGCTCGCCGCTCGCGCTGATCTCGGCGGCGTCCAACGCGGTCGCCCAGTCCGCGCGCCCGGTGGCCAGGCGCAGCCAGGTGAGCGGATCGGTCTCGACGACATTGGGCGGGGTGCCACGGGTGTGCCGGGGGCCCGCCACGCACTGGACCACCGCGAAGGGCGGGATGCGGACCTCCACGGAGCCGCCCGGGGCCTTGGCCGCGAGGGCATCGGCAAGGAGACGGGTGGCATTGGCCAAAGCCTGGCGGTCGTAACGGATCCCGGCGCCGAGGGCCGCCGCGAGATCGCCGGTGCGGACGACCAGTTCCACGCAGCGGGTGACCAGGAAGTCGTCCAGCCGGACGGCGCCGCCGGGGGCGGCGAGGAGGCGGTCCGGAGGGGTGGCGGCGGCCAGGGCGGCGAAACGGTCGGCTACGGCGGCCAGGAGGGCTTCGGGGGCGGTGTCCGGGGCGGCTTCCGCGGCGCCGCGGGTGATCTCGGTGCGGGCCGCGGTCTCGGCGCGGTGGTCCGCGATCACCCACTCCACGGCGGTGATCTTCCGCGCGGGCGGGGCCGGTTCCTCGATCAGGCGGGCCACGAGGTCCACGCCCGCGGCGATGTCGGCGATCAGCTCGCGGACCGTCCGCTCCCCCGAGCGCGCCGGCAGTGCCAGTTGCGCCTCGTCCAGGCCCGCGACCGCTTCCCGTACGTGGACGAGCTGAGCGGTGACGGCGGTCCGCACCTTGGCGGGGTCGTAGCTGCGGGGACGGGGCTTGCGCGGGGCGGGAGGCATGGGCCCGACCCTATTCGGCTCCGGCCGGCAGTGATCCGAAGTCCCCGAGCCCGTGCTCGACCAGGGCGAAGGCGCGCTCCGCGAGGTCGACCGCCCCGGGAAGGACATCCTCGGCCGACTCTCCCGCGAACAGGCGCCGGTGGTTGTACTCGTGGACGGCGTAGCGAACGCTCATCAGCTGGGCGGCGACCACGGGAGCGAGCTCGGCGTCGGCCCCCTCCGCGCCGGCGGCCAGCTCCTCGGCCAGGAGCATCTGGGCGCGGCGGGCGTACTCGTGCGCCCGGGCGAGGAGGGCCGGGGTCTCCTGGATCAGCCGGCGCATCTGGAGCACGTGGGGCTCGTCGCTCATGCCGACGGACGCGTCGTGGGCATGCAGGGCTGCCATGAAGTTCCTGCGGAAGGCGGCGACGACGGACTCGCCGGGGCGCCTGTCGCGCACGGCGCGGGCGGCGTCGCCGATGTGCTCCTGCATGGGTCCGAGGACCAGATCCTCCTTGGAGGACATGTAGTTGAAGACCGTCATCTTCGAGACCTCGGCGGCCAGGGCGACCTCGGCGACCGACACCTGGTCGTAACCGCGCTCAAGGAACAGCTTCGCGGCGGTCTTCCAGAGAGTGCGCCGGGTCTGGATCTTCTTGCGCTCGCGCAGGCTCAGGCCTTCGGTCATGACCTGACTGTACCAGGATGAAACTTTGACCAGGCCGACAAACTTACCCGATAGAAGAATTGACTCGGTACATGTTCGCGGGGCATGGTGATGACGCGCCGCTTCCGTCGGCGTTCACGACCGACTCCGGAGGGGGAAGAAGGGTGCGTTCATCCACAACGGCGGGGCGGTTGACCGCGGAGCGGGGCCCTGCGGGAGGGGAGGCTCCGGGCGCTCCGGCGCCGGGCGATCAGCCGGCCGTTCCCCGTATGACCGCGGGGCAGCGCAAGGTCGCCTTCGTCGTCTGCATGGCGACGATGCTCCTGGCCGTGCTCGACCAGAACATCGTCTCGGCCGTCACCGTCCCGATCGTCCGCGACCTCGACCCGGCGCACGGCCTCGACCGGGTCCCGTGGCTGATCAGCGCCTTCGCCCTCGCCTCGACCGCCGTCCTGCCGCTCTACGGCAAGCTGTGCGACACCCACGGCGCGCGCCGGGTGTTCCTGGGCGCCGTCGCCGCCTTCCTCGCGGGCTCGGCGCTGTGCGGGGCCGCGCAGTCCATGGAGCAGCTGATCGCCTTCCGCGCCGTCCAAGGCATCGGCGGCGGAGGGCTGATGAGCGTCACCATGGTCGTGATCGCCCAGCTCCAGGCGGGAGCGGCCGAAGCCGGGGGCGGGAGCGGCGGTTCCGGCGGTTCCGGCGGCCGGGGCAAGGGCGGCGGCGCCGGGATCGGCGGCATCGTGGCGGGCGCGGGCATGGCGCTCGGGCCCGTGCTGGGCGGCGTCCTCGCCGATCACGCCGACTGGCGCTGGGTGTTCTACGTGAACCTGCCGATCGGCATCGCCGTGGTCGCCGCGGCGGCCGTCGTCCTCAAGCTCCCCCACCACGGCTCGCGCCACCGGATCGACTTCCTCGGCGCCGGTCTCGCAGCAGCCTTCTCCACGGCCCTGCTCCTGGTCACCGAGTGGGGCGGCAAGGAGTACGCGTGGGGCTCCCCCACCGTCCTCGGGCTGATCGCGGCGAGCGTGCTGCTGCTCGGCCTCTTCCTCCGGCGCCAGGCCACGGCCGCCGAGCCCGTCCTGCCCCTGTCCCTGTTCAAGATCCCTGTGCTGCGCATCTCGTTCGCGCTGCAGGCGCTCACCGGGATGGCGCTGATGGGATCGCTCGTCTACGTGATCGTCTATCTGCAGCTCGTGCGCGGCATCGCCGCCACGGACGCGAGCCTGTTCCTGCTCCCCATGGCCGCCGGCATCTCCGCCACGGGCATCGTCACCGGCAGACTCGCAGCGCGCGGCTGGCCGCCGAAGAGGTTCGTGGTCACCGGAACGGCCGTCTCGGCCGCGGCGATGGGGCTGCTCGCGACCCTCGGCACCGGCACCGGCCTGTGGGTCGTCGGCGCGGCGCTGCTGCTCCTCGGGGTGGGCTTCGGCCAGCTGCTCGGCCAGCTGATCCAGCTCACGCAGCAGCACGCACCGGTCCGCCAACTGGGCGTGGCGACCACGGGAATCCGCTTCTTCCAGACCCTGGGCGGCGCGCTGGGCGCCTCCCTGTTCGGCACGGTGCTGGCCCGGGTGTACGAGGCGAGGGGCCCCGGCGGCTCGGCGGGCCGCATAGCCTCGCTCGGCGGCGAGGCCCATGCCCAGGCGATACGGGCCTTCACCGCCTCGGTCGACACGGTGTTCCTGTGTGCGGCCGGAGCGATGGTCGTGGCCGTGTTGCTGGCGGTGCGCCTGCGGGTCCGGTGACCGGAAAAGCCCGCCCGGCGTCCTTCCCCGGTGGCCGTGCCACCGGGGAAGGACGTGGTGGCTATGCGAGCAGCGCGGGGATCGTGGCCTCGTGGGCCTCGCGCAGTTCGGCCAGCGGAAGGACGAACTGCCCCTGGACGTCGATCGCTTCGCCGTCGACGACACCGATGCGGGCGGCGGGCAGGCCCCGCGCTCCGCACATGTCGGTGAAGCGGAGCTCCTCGCTGCGCGGGACCGCGACGACCGCACGGCCCGCGGACTCGGAGAAGAGGAAGACGAAGGGGTCGATGCCGTCGGGGACGACGATCCGGGCACCCTTGCCGCCCCGCAGGCACGACTCGGCGAGGGCCTGGATCAGGCCGCCGTCCGACAGGTCGTGCGCCGCGTCGATCATGCCGTCGCGGGAGGCCGAGATGAGGATCTCCGCGAGCAGCTTCTCCCGGCCCAGGTCCACGGCCGGCGGCAGACCGCCGAGGTGGTCGTGGACCACCTGGGACCAGGCCGAACCGCCCAGCTCTTCCTTGGTGTCACCCAGCAGGTAGAGCAGGTGGCCCTCGTCGGAGAAGGCGATCGGCGTACGGCGGTTGACGTCGTCGATGACGCCGAGCACCGCGACCACGGGGGTCGGGTGGATGGCGGTCTCGCCGGTCTGGTTGTAGAGCGAGACGTTGCCGCCGGTGACCGGGGTGCCCAGCTCCAGGCAGCCGTCCGCCAGACCGCGCGTGGCCTCCGCGAACTGCCACATGACCGCCGGGTCCTCGGGGGAGCCGAAGTTCAGGCAGTTGGAGATGGCCAGCGGGCGGGCGCCGGAGGCGGCCACGTTGCGGTAGGACTCCGCGAGCGCCAGCTGCGCACCGGCGTACGGGTCGAGCTTGGCGTAGCGGCCGTTGCCGTCCGTGGCGACGGCGACACCGAGGTCGGTGTCCTCGTCGATGCGGACCATGCCCGAGTCCTCCGGCTGTGCGAGGACGGTGTTGCCCTGCACGAACCGGTCGTACTGGTCCGTGATCCACGACTTGGACGCCTGGTTCGGCGAGGAGATCACCTTCAGGACCTGCTCGCGCAGCTCCTCGGCGGTCTCCGGGCGGGCCAGCTTGTTCGCGTCGTCGGCCTGGAGGGCGTCCTGCCAGTCCGGGCGGGCGTACGGGCGCTCGTAGACCGGGCCCTCGTGGGCGACGGTGCGCGGCGGCACGTCCACGATCTGCTCGCCGTGCCAGAAGATCTCCAGCCGCTCGCCGTCGGTGACCTCACCGATGACGGTGGCGATGACGTCCCACTTCTCGCAGATCTCGAGGAAGCGGTCGACCTTGCCGGGCTCGACGATCGCGCACATGCGCTCCTGCGACTCGCTCATGAGGATCTCCTCGGGCGAGAGCGTCGCGTCGCGCAGGGGCACACGGTCCAGCTCGACGCGCATGCCGCCGGAGCCGGCGCTGGCCAGCTCGCTGGTGGCGCAGGACAGACCGGCGCCGCCGAGGTCCTGGATGCCGTCGACCAGGTCCTCGCGGAAGATCTCCAGGGTGCACTCGATGAGGAGCTTCTCCTGGAAGGGGTCGCCGACCTGGACGGCGGGGCGCTTGGTGGGCTTCGAGTCGTCGAAGGTCTCGGACGCGAGGACCGAGACGCCGCCGATGCCGTCGCCGCCGGTGCGGGCGCCGTAGAGGATGACCTTGTTGCCGGCGCCGGAGGCCTTGGCGAGGTGGATGTCCTCGTGCTTCATCACGCCGACGCACAGGGCGTTGACGAGCGGGTTGCCCTGGTAGCAGGCGTCGAAGACGACCTCGCCGCCGATGTTGGGCAGGCCCAGGCAGTTGCCGTAGCCGCCGATGCCCGCGACGACGCCCGGCAGGACGCGCTTGGTGTCGGGGTGGTCGGCGGCGCCGAAGCGCAGCGGGTCCATGACGGCGACCGGGCGGGCGCCCATCGCGAGGATGTCACGGACGATGCCGCCCACGCCGGTGGCCGCGCCCTGGTAGGGCTCGATGTACGACGGGTGGTTGTGCGACTCGACCTTGAAGGTGACCGCGTAGCCCTGGCCGACGTCGACGACACCGGCGTTCTCGCCGATGCCGACCAGCAGGGCGTCGTTCTCGGGGGCCTTCTCACCGAACTGGCGCAGGTGCACCTTGCTGCTCTTGTAGGAGCAGTGCTCGGACCACATCACGGAGTACATGGCGAGCTCGGCGCCGGTGGGACGGCGGCCCAGGATCGTACGGATGCGCTCGTACTCGTCCTGCTTCAGGCCCAGCTCGGCCCAGGGCTGCTCGACGTCGGGCGTCTCGTCGGCGTGCTTGACGGTGTCGAGGGTCATGAGGCGTTGACCAGCTTCCTCAGGATCGAGGTGAAGAATCCGAGGCCGTCGGTGCGGCCGGTGCCGACCAGCGGCTCGACGGCGTGCTCGGGGTGCGGCATGAGGCCGACGACGTTGCCCGCCTCGTTGGTGATGCCCGCGATGTCACGCAGCGAGCCGTTGGGGTTCCCGCCGAGGTAGCGGAAGGCGACGCGGCCCTCCGCCTCGAGCTCGTCGAGGGTGCGCTCGTCGGCGACGTAGCGGCCGTCGATGTTCTTCAGCGGGATGGAGATCTCCTGGCCCGCCTCGTAGTCGGACGTCCAGGCCGTGTCCGCGTTCTCCACCCGCAGCTTCTGCTCGCGGCAGATGAAGTGCAGGTGGTTGTTGCGCAGCATCGCGCCGGGCAGCAGGTGGCTCTCGGTGAGCACCTGGAAGCCGTTGCAGATACCGAGGACGGGCATGCCGCCCCTGGCCTGGTCGATGACGGTTTCCATGACCGGCGAGAAGCGGGAGATGGCACCCGCCCGCAGATAGTCGCCGTAGGAGAAACCGCCGGGCAGGACCACGGCGTCAACCTGCTTGAGGTCCTTGTCGCGGTGCCAGAGCGGCACGGGCTCGAGCCCGGCGATCCGGACGGCGCGCTGGGTGTCGCGGTCGTCCAGGGTGCCGGGGAAGGTGATGACTCCTACGCGTGCAGTCACGAGTCGACCCGCACGGTGAAGTTCTCGATCACGGTGTTGGCGAGAAACGTTTCCGCCATCTCGTGGATTCGGGCGAGGGCGGCGTCGTCGACCGGACCCTCCACCTCGAGTTCAAAGCGCTTGCCCTGACGGACGTCGGCGATCCCCTCGAAACCCAGGCGAGGCAGCGCGCGCTGCACCGCCTGGCCCTGCGGGTCGAGGATCTCCGGCTTGAGCATGACGTCGACTACGACGCGTGCCACTGGCACTCCCGGTGTGTGGTGCGTGAGCTGAAGCGGTACGGCCAGAGTACAGTCCCGAAAAATCTACGCGCATAGATATGCTGGGCGTCCTGTCACGTTTACGCATCGACACCGGGGACGCCCTGGAAAAATCCCGGGAAAAACGTACGGTCCTGATTGCGAAGCACCACTCGGACCGAATTAACTGGGCTTCACTTTGCAATGCCCTTCGTTGTACAAATGAATAACCATTGACCCGGAACGGATCCGGAACATCCGGAACCAGTGCATCTCCGCAGTTCACGGCGGCGGTGCCCGCTGAAAGGACCGATATTCGTGGCACAGCGCGTAGTGGTCACTCTCTCCGACGACATCGACGGCGGGGAAGCCGCGGAGACGGTTACCTTCGGCCTCGACGGCAAGTCGTACGAGATCGACCTCAACACTGCCAATGCGAAGAAACTGCGGGCGATCCTCACGCCTTACCTGGAGGCCGGCCGCAAGCAGTCCCGCTCCGGCAAGGTCTACCGCCGCACCTCCGTCGCGCCCGACCCGGCGGCGGTCCGCGCGTGGGCCCGCTCGAACGGCATGGACGTCCCGCCGCGGGGCCGCATCCCCAAGCGCGTGTACGAGGCCTTCAACTCCGCCGACTGAGCCGACTTGCCAACCACCCCGGATGATCAGCTAGAGTCTGGATCACGCCGAGGGGCGCGGCCGGGAAACCGGACGAACCCCCAGGTCACGCGGGTGTAGCTCAGTAGTAGAGCGCCCCCTTTCCAAGGGGGAGGCGCAGTGTGCGATTCCTGTCACCCGCTCTGAACGTCCTCCGGCCACACCTGTGTGGCCCGGCGGGACGGAT
>NZ_JBPQTS010000138.1:0-20475 GCF_051386455.1 Streptomyces sp. URMC 124 | reverse complement strand
CGAGACGCCTGCTGCTGGGGGCCGCCGGGGCGGGCGGGGCCGGGGCCGGCCGCAACCGGGCGGGCCCGGGCCCGCCGGACCGGGGCCCCGCCTACGGAGTGATCGCGAACTCGCGGAGGACGGCCTCCGCGAGCCCCGCGTCCCCCTCCACCTTGATCCGCTCCGCCGCCGCCTCCGGATGCACCCGGCCGCACGCCAGCCGGGCGTACGTCTCCCAGTCCATCCCGAACGTGACCGTGGGGCCCAGCGACACACTGCTGTCGATCTTCCCCCGCCCCTGGGCGTCGACCCGCACGGTCCGCAGGAACTCCAGCGGGCCGTGCACGTCGAAGACGACCGCGGACCCCGGCGGCGCGCCCGCGTCCTTGGCCACGACCTTCGGCAGGGCGCCCAGCAGGAAGTCCCGGCAGATGACGGCCGCGGGCGAGTCGAGGTTGCCCGGCATGCCCAGGGCGCGGCGCAGGTCCTGCTCGTGCGTCCACACGTCGAAGGCCCGGACCACCAGGGCCCGTTCGAGGGGCTGTTCGTTGCCGGAGCCCAGCGGCCAGCGGATCGCCGTCTGCGGCCCCCGCGAGTCGTTGCGCAGCTGCCGGGAGCGGCGGATGACGACGAGCTCCAGCTCGGAGGTCATCTCCAGGGCCGTGTGGCAGCGCCGCACGTCGACCTGCACCTCGTTGTAGCGGGAGAACTCGTCGGTGACGTGGAAGAGGTCGCGCGGCAGCGTGTGCATCGGCCGCGGCTCGCCCAGCATCTCGGTCTCCACGCCGATGACGTGCGAGACGACGTCGCGCACCGACCACCCCGGGCACTCGGTGGCCCGGTTCCAGTCGCTCTCGGCCAGCGGTTTGACCAGGTCGTTGATCGCTTCGATGGAGTGGGTCCAGGCGTCGATGGCCGGCTGAAGATTCGGGTGGACGGTCACGTGATCCCTCGGGCGTGCTGGGCAGCGGGTGCGGGGCAAGTGCTGTCTGGGTGCTCTGCAGTTAAGTTACGCTGCGCACGGGCGACCCGGCAGAGGTTTCGTGTGCTGAGAGTGGTGGGTACCGTGCGCGCTTCCCTGATTCAGATAAACGTCGATCCGCAGGAGCCGGCCGCCGAGCGGCGCGCCCGCGCCGCCGCGCTGGTCCGCGAGCAGGCCGGGAGCGACCTGGTCGTCCTGCCGGAGCTGTGGCCCGTCGGGGCGTTCGCCTTCGAGTCGTTCGCGTCCGCGGCGGAGCCGCTGGACGGCCCGACGGCCCGCGTGATGTCCTCCGCGGCGCGCGAGGCGGGCGTCTGGCTCCACGCCGGATCCATCGTCGAGCAGGCCCCGGGCGGGGCGCTGTGCAACACCTCCCTCGTTTTTTCTCCCTCCGGCGAACTCGTCCGCACCTACCGGAAGATCCACCGCTTCGGCTTCGACAAGGGCGAGGCCGTCCTGATGTCCGCCGGCACGGAGCCCGTCACCGTCGCCCTGCCGGACCTCACGCTCGGCCTGGCCACCTGCTACGACCTGCGCTTCCCGGAGCTGTTCCGGGCCCTGCTCGACGCGGGGGCGCAGGCCTTCGTCGTCCCGGCCGGCTGGCCCGCGAAGCGGCGCGACCACTGGACGCTGCTGGCCCGCGCCCGGGCGGTCGAGAACCTGTCCTACGTCCTCGCGTGCGGCACGGCGGGCACCCACGCGGGCGTCGAGCAGGCCGGCCACAGCGTCGTCTTCGACCCCTGGGGCGAGGTCGTCGCGGAGGCGGGCCCGGGCGAGGAGGTCCTCACCGTCGACCTGGACCCGGCGCGGGTCGCGAAGGTCCGCGAGGAGTTCCCGGCGCTGAAGGACCGCGTCCTCGGGCGGTGACCGCCCGCTCCTGCCGCCATGGAGGCCTGCCGCCGTCGAGCCTGCCGCCCGGTTCACCGGGCGGCGGCGGACGGCCGGTTCACCAGGCGACCGGCAGCGTTTCGGGCCCCCGGATGAGCGCCGCGGGCTGCCACGTGATGTCGCCGGGGGGCACGGCCAGCCGCAGCCCCGGGAAGCGGCTCAGCAGGCTCGTCAGGATGATCCCGGACTCGAGCCGGGCCAGCATCGAGGCCAGGCAGAAGTGCGGCCCGTGGCCGAAGGAGAGGTGCGGGACGCGCGGCCGGTCGACGTCGAGCTCGTGGGGACGCTCGAAGACGCCCGGGTCGCGGTTGGCCGTGAGGTAGGAGGCGTACACCGCCTCGCCCTTGGCGATGACCACGCCGCCCACCGCCACGTCCTCGGTGGCGATGCGGGCGATGCCCACCCCGCGGCGGTGCGGGATCCAGCGCAGCAGCTCCTCCAGGGCCTGCGGCATGAGCGCCGGGTCGTCGCGCAGCCTGGCCATCAGGTGGGGCTGCAGAAGCAGGGCGTAGACCATGTTGGCGCTGTTGTTGCGGACGGCGTGGGCGGCGCTGATCTGGATGAGGACCCCCAGCGCGACGGCCTCGGCCTCGGTGAGCTCGCCGCGGGAGACCGCCTGCGCCAGGTCGCCCGCCAGATCCTCGCGCGGGGCCGTGCGCCGGCTCTCCAGCAGTGCGGCGAAGTAGGCCCGCACCGCGCTCTTGGCCGCCTCGCTCTCCTCACGCGTGTGCGCCGCCGTCAGCAGCATGCTGGTCCAGTGCGCCATGCGCGGCCGGTCCGCGACGGGCACTCCCATGATGTCGCTGATGACCGCGAGCGGCAGCGGGCCGTGCAGGTGGGCCACCAGATCGGCGGGGCTCCCCTTCTCCTCCATGGCGTCGAGGAGCTCATCGGCCGTGCGCCGCACCTGCGGCCGCAGCCGCTCCAGGGCCTGGGCGGAGAAGGCCCGCGCGACGGCCTTGCGCAGCTGGGCGTGGCGGGGCGGGTCGGCGAATCCGACGGCCTCGTCCTGCGGGACGGTGTGCGGGGAGAGGCGGGTGACGGAACGCCCCAGCAGCGCCCTGCGGCTGAACCTGGCGTCCGACGTCACCAGCTTCACGTCCTCGTAACGCGTCACCAGCCAGGCGTGTCCTTCGCCGTAGGGCAGGCGGATGCGGGCGATCGGCTCGTGGTGCAGGAGGTGCGTCAGGAAGGGGTCGAAGTCCAGGGCGGGGAGGTCGTCGACTGCCCAGTCGTGAATCCGGGGCGGTACGGGGCCGGAGTCCATGGGCCCTCACCTCGTGCTCTCTGCGGTGCGTGCTCCGCAGCCGTGGCGGATGGTCCTCCTCAGGCTTCCCCCGGTCCGTGACCCGTATGTGCCGTTTCTGCTCATGCGGCAGATGTCCAGGGGATCTCCGTGTCCTTTCCGCGGACGCGGGAATGCTCCGTGAGGCCGATGCTGTTGGATGGGTGTATGGCCCCACGAGCACGCGTCCGCGCCCCCGAACTGATCGGCAAGGGCGGCTGGCTGAACACCGGCAACACCGACCTCTCCCTCGCCGACCTGCGAGGACGCATCGTCATCCTGGACTTCTGGACGTTCTGCTGCGTGAACTGCCTGCACGTCCTGGACGAGCTGCGCGAGCTGGAGGAGAAGCACCGCGACACCGTGGTGATCATCGGCGTGCACTCGCCGAAGTTCGTCCACGAGGCCGAGCACCAGGCCGTGGTCGACGCCGTCGAGCGCTACGAGGTCCACCACCCCGTCCTGGACGACCCCGAGCTCGCCACGTGGAAGCAGTACGCCGTGCGCGCCTGGCCCACGCTCGTCGTGATCGACCCCGAGGGCTACGTCGTCGCCCAGCACGCGGGCGAGGGGCACGCGCACGCCCTGGAGAAGCTCGTGGAGGAGCTGGAGGCCGAGCACGCGGCCAAGGGGACGCTGCGCCGCGGCGACGGCCCGTACGTCGCCCCCGAGCCCGTCGCCACCGACCTGCGCTTCCCCGGCAAGGCCGTCGTGCTGCCCGGCGGCGGCTTCCTCGTCTCCGACTCCACGCGCCACCAGCTGGTCGAGCTGGCCGCCGACGGCGAGAGCGTCGTCCGCCGCATCGGCAGCGGCGAGCGAGGCTTCGGCGCCGGCTCCTTCAGCGAGCCGCAGGGCCTCGCGCTCCTGCCCGGCGGGCGCACGGTCGTCGTCGCCGACACCGTCAACCACGCGCTGCGCACCTACGACCTGGAGACGGGCGCCGTCGAGACCATCGCCGGCACCGGGCGCCAGTGGATGCAGGGGCAGCCCACCTCCGGGCCCGCCCGCGAGGTCTCCCTCTCCTCCCCCTGGGACGTCGCCTGGTTCGCGGACCGGCTGTGGATCGCCATGGCCGGCGTGCACCAGCTGTGGACGTACGACCCGCAGAGCGGCACCGTCGAGGTCGCCGCGGGCACGACCAACGAGGGGCTCGTGGACGGCCCCGCCCGCGAGGCCTGGTTCGCCCAGCCGTCCGGGCTCGCCACCGGCGGGGACCGGCTGTGGGTCGCCGACTCCGAGACGTCCGCGCTCCGGTACGTCGAGCGCGACGGCGACGGCTTCGCCGTCCGCACCGCCGTCGGCACCGGCCTCTTCGACTTCGGCCACCGCGACGGCGATGCCGCACAGGCGCTCTTCCAGCACCCGCTCGGCGTCACCGCCCTGCCCGACGGCTCCGTGGCCGTCTCCGACACCTACAACCACGCGCTGCGCCGCTACGACCCCGCCACCGGCGAGGTCACCACCCTCGCCACCGACCTGCGCGAGCCCTCCGCCGCCGTCCTCGCGGGCGACGACATCGTCGTGGTGGAATCCGCCCGGCACCGGCTGACCCGGCTGCGCCTGCCCGAGGAGGCCGTACGGGTCGAGTCCGTGGCCCACCGCACGCAGCGGGCCGCCACGGACGTCGCCCCCGGGCGGCTGCGGCTGGACGTCGTCTTCCAGGCCCCGGCCGGCCAGAAGCTCGACACGCGCTACGGGCCCTCCACGCGCCTGCTCGTCAGCTCCACGCCGCCCGAGCTCCTCGCGGAGGGCTCCGGCCAGGGCACGGACCTCGGCCGGGACCTGGTGCTGGGGGATTCCGTGACGGAAGGCGTGCTGCACGTCTCGGCGATGGCGGCGTCCTGCGACGACGACCCGGAGAACGAGTACCCGGCCTGCCACATGCACCAGCAGGACTGGGGCGTCCCGGTGCGGATCACCGAGGGCGGCGCGGACCGCCTGCCGCTGGTGCTGGCGGGCCTGGACGGCTGACGGCCGTCCCGCGGGGCGGGGGATCACCGCGTGAAGCGGTGGTCCTCGTCGACCTCGACGACAGGCGCGGCCGGGCGCGGCGGCTGCGTGTGGCGGCGCTTGTAGATGCTCACGTACGCGCACGTGCCGATGATCCCCACCGCCATCAGGATGAGGCCCACCAGGGGGACGTTCATCCCGTCGACGCGCCAGTCCACCGCGAAGGTGAGGACCGCCCCGATCCCGATCAGACCGATGCACCATCCCATGCCCATGACTGAAGCCTCCGAATCGATTGGCCGTTCCGGTGCCGGCACGCATGCGCCTACCCCGCACCGGAAGGGACAATCGGCCCGGACCGTCAGCCCTTGAGCGCGGCGGCCTCGCCGTCCACCCAGTACGTGGCGCGGGCCTGGTCGTCGACGTGCAGGGAACCGCCCGGCAGGGCGGGCGCCGCCGGGTCGCCCTGCAGCGGGTCGCCACCCGCCGTCTGGAAGGTCACCGTCAGCTTCTTGACGTCCCGTCCGGGACCGCCCGAGCCGTCCGCCGCCGTGGGCGTGACGCCCGCGTACGCCGCCTTGCCGGGCGCGACCTTCACCGGCGCCTTCGGCTTGGTCTCCTCGCCGACGCCCGCCGTCGCCTGGTCCTGGTCGAAGCGCAGGAACGGGAAACCGTAGGCGGTGCACGGCTTGGCGCCGGTGTTCGTCGCCACCAGCAGCAGACGGCCGGCCTTCGCCGTGCGGGCCTCGACCTTCAGGTCACCGGCTCCGCAGGCGTCGCCCTTGTCCTGCTTCTCCTGCGGTGTGTCGTCCGCAGCGGGCTGCTCCTCGGCGGCGGGCTCCGACGGGCTCGCCGCCGTCCTGCCGCCGGCTTTCCCGTCCGTCGTGCCGTCGCCGCCACCGCCGCCGCACGCCGTGAGGGCGAAGGCGGCGGCGCAGGTCAGCGCCGCGCCCGCGAGGCGCAGCGCCCGTCCGTGCCGCATGGGACTCAGCCTTCCAGGAACGCCGTCAGCGCCGCGGCCAGCAGGAACGGGTCGTCCGCGCCGCACAGCTCCCGCGCCGAGTGCATCGACAGGCAGGCCACGCCGATGTCGACGGTGGCGATGCCGTGCCGGGCCGCGGTGATGGGGCCGATGGTGGTGCCGCACGGCATGGAGTTGTTGGAGACGAAGTGCTGCCAGGGCACGCCCGCCCGCTCGCAGGCGGCGGCGAAGACGGCCCGGCCGCTGCCGTCGGTGGCGTAGCGCTGGTTGACGTTCACCTTCAGGATGGGGCCGCCGTTGGGCACCGGGTGGTGGCCGGGCTCGTGACGCTCGGAGTAGTTGGGGTGGACGGCGTGGCCGGTGTCGGAGGAGAGGCAGATCGTGCCGGCGAAGGCGCGGGCCCTGTCCTCGTACGTCCCGCCGCGGGCGAAGACGGATCGTTCCAGCACGTTTCCGAGCAGCGGGCCCTCGGCGCCGGTGTCGGACTGGCTGCCGTTCTCCTCGTGGTCGAACGCGGCCAGCACCGGGATGCAGGGCAGCCCCTCGGAGCCGACGGCGGCGATCAGCGCGGCCGTACCGGCGTGCACCGACAGGAGGTTGTCCATGCGCGGGCCGGCGAGGAGCTCCTGGTCGCGGCCGAGGTAGGCCGGCGGCTCGACGCTGTGGACCATCAGGTCCCAGCCGGTGACCTCCGAGGCGTCCAGCCCCGCCTCCTGCGCGACGAAGCGGATCAGATCGCCCTCGCGCGGCTCGCCCAGGCCCCAGACCGGGGTCATGTGGCGCTGCTTGTCGAGCTTGAGGCCGTCCTGGTTGACGCCGCGGTCGAGGTGGATGGCCAGCTGCGGCACGCGCAGCAGCGGGCGGTCGACGTTGACGAGCCGGTGGCTGCCGTCCCGCAGGGTCACCCGGCCGGAGAGGCCGAGGTCCCGGTCCAGCCAGGTGTTGAGCAGCGTGCCGCCGTAGAGCTCGACGGCGACCTGCCGCCAGCCGTGCGCACCGGTGTCCGGCAGCGGCTTGACGCGCAGGTTGGGGGAGTCGGTGTGCGCACCGACGATCCGGAAGGGGGTGGCGGGCGTCGCGCCCTCCGGCACGTACCAGGCGATGATCGCGCCGCCGCGCGTCACGTACTTGCCGCCGGTCGTGCCGTCCCACGCGTCGGTCTCGGCGACCTGCCGGAAGCCCGCCTTCTCCAGCCGCTCCGCGGTGTTGGCCACCGCGTGGTACGGGGAGGGACTGGCGGCGAGGAAGGTCATCAGGTCGTCGGTGTGGCCGCGGTCGAAGCGGTGCGCAGAGCTCATGCGACTCAGGATAGAGATCGGGGCAAGAGCCGGGCGGGGGTTTCCCGCCCGGCTCTTGCCCCGGTGGTGCGCAAGGTCCTCGGGAGCCTTAGAAGGCCGCCTCGTCCAGCTCCATCAGCGAGTTGTCGACGGCCTCGGCGAGACCGCGCTCGACGGAGACGCGCGGCAGGATGTCGGACGCGAAGAACTTCGCCGCCGCGATCTTGCCGGTGTAGAACGCCTTGTCCTTCGCGGACGCGCCGGCGAGCTTCTCGGCGGCCACGGCCGCGCCCTTGAGCAGCAGGTAGGCGATGACGACGTCACCGGAGGCCAGCAGCAGGCGGGTGGTGTTGAGGCCGACCTTGTAGATGTTCTTGACGTCCTCGCCGGTGGCGGTGAGGTCGGTGATCATCTTGCCGACGATCGCCTCCAGGTCCACCGCGGCGTTGGCGAGCGCACCGCGGGCGCCGGCCAGGTCCTCGCCGCCGGCCTCGGAGGCCAGGAACTTCTTGATCTCCTCGGAGAGGGTGTTCAGGGCCTGGCCCTGGTCGCGGACGATCTTCCGGAAGAAGAAGTCCTGGCCCTGGATGGCCGTGGTGCCCTCGTAGAGGGTGTCGATCTTGGAGTCCCGGATGTACTGCTCGATCGGGTACTCCTGCAGGTAGCCGGAGCCGCCGAAGGTCTGCAGGGACTGCGCGAGCTGCTCGTAGGACTTCTCGGAGCCGTAGCCCTTGACGATCGGCAGGAGCAGGTCGTTGAGGCCGTGCAGCGCCTTGGCGTCCTCGCCCGCGGCCTCCTTGACCATGATCTCGTCCTGGACCGAGGCGGTGTAGAGGACGAGGGCGCGCATGCCCTCCGCGTACGCCTTCTGCGTCATCAGCGAGCGGCGCACGTCGGGGTGGTGGGTGATGGTGACCTTGGGCGCGGTCTTGTCCATGAAGTTCGCCAGGTCCGGGCCCTGCACGCGCTCCTTGGCGTACTCCAGCGCGTTGAGGTAGCCGGTGGAGAGGGTGGCGATGGCCTTCGTGCCGACCATCATCCGGGCGAACTCGATGATCATGAACATCTGGCGGATGCCGTCGTGCTTCTCGCCGATGAGCCAGCCCTTGGCGGGGTGCTTGTCGCCGAAGGTCATCTCGCACGTGTTGGAGGCCTTCAGGCCCATCTTGTGCTCGACGTTGGTGGCGTAGACGCCGTTGCGCTCGCCCAGCTCGCCGGTCTCGAAGTCGAACTCGTACTTCGGCACGAGGAAGAGGGACAGACCCTTGGTGCCGGGGCCGGCGCCCTCGGGGCGGGCGAGGACGTAGTGGAGGATGTTCTCCGCCATGTCGTGCTCACCCGAGGTGATGAAGCGCTTCACGCCCTCGATGTGCCAGGAGCCGTCCTCCTGCTGCACGGCCTTGGTGCGGCCGGCGCCCACGTCCGAGCCGGCGTCGGGCTCGGTCAGCACCATGGTGGAGCCCCACTGCTTCTCCACCGCGATCTTCGCGATGTGCTTCTGCTGCTCGGTGCCCTCCTCGAAGAGGATGCCGGCGAAGGCCGGGCCCGAGGAGTACATCCAGACGGCCGGGTTGGAGCCCAGGATGGACTCGGCGTAGGCCCAGATCAGCGAGCGCGGCGCGGTGGTGCCGCCGATCTCCTCCGGGATGCCGAGGCGCCACCACTCGGCGTCCATGTACGCCTGGTAGCTCTTCTTGAAGGTGTCCGGAACCGGAGCGGTGTTGGTCTCGGGGTCGAAGACCGGGGGGTTGCGGTCGGCGTCCGCGAAGGAGTCGGCCAGCTCGTTCTCCGAGAGGCGGGTGATCTCCGACAGGATGTCCTTGGCGGTCTCGACGTCCATCTCCGCGAACGGGCCGGAGCCGTACAGCTTGTCGCGGCCGAGAACCTCGAAGAGGTTGAACTCGATGTCGCGGAGATTGGACTTGTAGTGGCCCATGACAACGGCTCCGTAGTGACTGGGAGGACGAACCCTCAAATACGTACCGGGCAGTAATCTGCATGATGCTACCCACCGGTAATAAGACGCAACCCCTGTTCGACCGACTGTGACCCTTTACGCTTTGGCGCATGTACGGCTACGACCAGAACGCGGGCACGCAGGGTTACGCGCCGCCACCGCCGCCGCAGCAGCCCGGCGGTCCCGGTGTCTACGGCGAACAGCCGCTCTACCCGGAGCCGTCCCCTCCGTCGCTTGCCGACGCGGTGCGCGCCTTCACCACGGGGTCGATGTCCGCGGAGGACTTCCAGACCGTCTTCTCCACGTCGAAGGTCTACTGCCCGCGCGGCGACAACCCCGGCTTCCTCGCCCTGCACAACACCCAGCAGCCGGTGATCCCGATGTTCACCTCGCTCAAGGAGCTGCGGCGGTACGCGGGCAAGGAGTCGAAGTACTTCGTCATCACGGGCGCGGAGGTGATCGACCTCCTGCCGACGGGCTACGGCTTCGTGCTGGACATGGAGGGCGACCACCGGATGGTGTTCGACGCCAAGGCCGTCGAGCAGATGGTGGACTTCACGATGCGGCGGCTCTACGGCTGACGCCGCCGGGATCAGCCCGTCGCGCGCCGGTAGAGGGACTCGGCCTCGTCGCCGAAGTACGAGCTGTACGACGTCTCCTCGTCGCCGCCCTCCTCATGGCCCCCCACGACCCCGTTGACCGTGCCCAGCCCGGTCGCGGGGTCGACGTCCGTCAGGAACGGGCCGCCGCTGGTGCCGTTGGGCAGGTCCGCGCAGTCGAAGCGGAGCTGGGTGGGGCTGTGGGCCCGCGTGCGGTTCTGGCAGGAGACCGGGCGCTCCTCGCCCACGGGGTAGCCGATGACGCGTGCGGGGCGGCCCGTCGCCGGCCGGAAGCGTATGCGCTCCGCGCCGGTGACCTGCTCCAGCGGCGTGCCGTCGCCGCCGGGCCGGCGCATCCGCAGGAACGCCACGTCGTGGTCCGGGTCGTGATCGGCCGCCCACTCCGGGTCGATGTCCACGGACGTCGGCACCCACACGCCGTACGGGGCCACGCCGTCGCGGTAGCCCGGGACGAAGGCGATGTCGGTGCGGAAGCCGTCCTGGTGGACGCAGTGCGCGGCGGTGACGATCAGATCGCCCTTGGGGCTCTGGACGACGCTCGCGCTGCAGCCGTGCGCGGGTGCGCCCTGGCCCGTGTAGAACAGCGGCCCGACGGCGGCCGAGGCCGGGGCCTCCGTGGCGCGCAGGGGCTCGGAGACGGGGAGCGGGTCGGTCTTGCCGCTGCCCGCTGCCTTCAGGGGCGCCGTGCCGTTCTCGGTGCGGACGGCCGACCGCATCGCCTCCGCGGTCTCGTCGCCCTGCGCCGTGGTCGGGGCGAAGTGGCCGGAGGCGTCGCCGTCGGCCACGGGGGAGTCCGTCGCGAGGCCGTGGTCGGCCGCGACGACGCCGAGGCCGGCCACGGCCAGCACCGCGGCGACGAGGGCGGTGACGGCGGCCGGGCGGGGGCCGGTGGCGTTCTGGCGCATTGATCCAGTGTCCATGATCCGGGGCGGGGGGCGTCGCGGGGAATGCGGAGGACCTTGCAGGTTGTTCATCCTTCAACTAAATTGAACGGTGAACGAACCGAGGAGGTCGTCATGCCCGCAGTGACTGTCGAGAACCCGTTGACCCTGCCCCGCGTCTCCGCCCCGGCGGGCGCTGCGCGGCGGCCGGTGCTGTACGTCGGCACGGCTCCGGCGGGCTTCGAGGGCGAGGGATTCCCCGTGCGCAGGGCCTTCGCGGGGATCAACTACAAGTACCTCGACCCGTTCATCATGATGGACCAGATGGGCGAGGTGGACTACGCGGCCGGCGAGCCCAAGGGGACGCCCTGGCACCCGCACCGCGGCTTCGAGACGGTGACGTACATCATCGACGGCACCTTCATCCACCGGGACTCCCACGGTGGCGGCGGCGTCATCACGGACGGCGACACGCAGTGGATGACGGCCGGCTCCGGCCTGCTGCACATCGAGACGCCGCCGGAGGAGCTCGTCACCAGCGGCGGGCTCTTCCACGGGCTGCAGCTGTGGGTCAACCTGCCGCGGGAGGACAAGATGCTGCCGCCGAAGTACCAGGACATCCGCGGCGGCAGCGTCCGGCTCCTGGCCTCCGAGGACGGCGGGGCGCTGCTCCGGCTGATCGCCGGTGACGTGGCCGGCCACAGCGGTCCCGGGGCGACCCACACGCCGATCACGATGATCCACGCCTCGGTGAACCCGGGCGCCGAGGTGACCATCCCCTGGCGCGCGGACTTCAACGCCCTCGCCTACGGCCTGGCGGGCCACGGCTTCGCCGGCGCCGGCCGTCCCTTCCGGGAAGGGCAGACGGTCGTCTTCGGCGACGGCGAATCGCTGACCATCCGGGCCGACGCGAAGCAGGAGTCGCGGACCGAGAACTTCGAGGTCGTCCTGCTCGGCGGGCTGCCGATCCGCGAACCGATGCAGCACTACGGCCCGTTCGTCATGAACACCCACGCCGAACTGGCCCAGGCCTTCGACGACTACCAGGCGGGCCGCCTGGGCGTGATCCCGGCCGGCTAGCCGGCCGCGAGGGGGGCCTCCGCCGTCTCCTTCTCGTACAGCTCGAACCAGATGTTCTTGCCCTCGCCGCGGGGGTCCACCCCCCACGCCCCGGCCAGGATTTCCATCAGGACCAGGCCGCGGCCCGAGGAGGCCATTTCGCCGGGGTGGCGCCGGTGCGGAAGTTCGTCGCTGCTGTCCGAGACGTCGACGCGGACGCACCGCGCGCCCCGCTCGCCGTTGATCCGTGCGATGAGCACCGCGTCCCCGTCCGTGTGGACGAGGACGTTGGTGACCATCTCCGAGACCATGAGGACGGCGGAGTCGACCTGGTCCCCGTCCGGCCAGTCGTGCATCAGGTCGCGCACCTGCTGCCGCGCCTCCGCGATCCGTTCCGGTTCGGCCTGGGCGATGGTGAGGACGGTGCGCCGCACGGGCCGCGGGAGGGCCGCGGGCCCGGCGCCGTCGGGGCCGGTGGCGCGGGCGAGGAGCAGGACGGCGATGTCGTCCTCGCGCCGGTCCAGGAGCGGCCCGGTGGTGTAGTGGGAGGACGGGCCGTGGACGGCCTGGACGAGGGCGTCCGCGAGCGCCTCCAGGTCGCTGCCGTCGGCTCCGGCTCCGGCGCCGCCGCCGTCGAGGTCGAGCGGCCGGCTCTCGATGACCGAGCGGAGCCGCTCCCACCCGCTGTCCAGGTCGTGGCCGCCGGTCTCGATCAGCCCGTCCGTGCAGACGATCATCGTCTCGCCGGGTTCGAGGACGAGCCGCGTCGTGGGGTAGTCGGTGTCGGGGTCGATGCCGAGCGGCAGTCCGCCCGCGGTGTGGCGTACGAGCATCGTGCCGTCGCCGAGCCGGATGGCCGGGTTGGGGTGGCCGGCCCGTGCGATGGCGAGCCGCCCGCTCTCGGGGTCGACCTCGATGTACAGGCAGGTGGCGAAGCGCGGCTCGGCCTCGTCGCCCTCGGTCTCGCTGGCGTTGATCCCGGCGAGGAAGTGGGAGGCCCGGGAGAGCACCGCGTCGGGGTGGTGCCCTTCGGAGGCGTACGCGCGCAGGGCGATCCGGAGCTGGCCCATGAGCCCGGCGGCGCGTACGTCGTGGCCCTGGACGTCGCCGATGACCAGCGCGATCCGGCCGAGGGGGAGCGGGATCATGTCGTACCAGTCGCCGCCGACCTCCAGCCCGCCGCCGGTGGGCACGTAGCGCGCGGCGACGGCCATGCCGGGGATGTCCTGCTGGAGCGTGGGCATCATGGACCGCTGCAGGCCGACGGTCAGTTCGCGCTCGGACTCGTGCACGCTGGCCCGGCTCAGGGCCTGCGCGAGCATCCGGGCGACCGTCGTGAGCACGGACCGCTCGTCGGGCGTGAAGGACACCGGCACGCTGAAGCCGGCCATCCACGCCCCGATGATCTGGCCCGCGTTGATCAGCGGCAGGAACGCCCACGACTGCCGCCCGAAGTGGGCGACGTCCTCCCAGGCGCCCGGGAAGCGGCGCTGGTAGTCCTCGGGCGCCGGCAGGTAGATGGCCCGGCCGGTGCGGATGACCTCGGCGGCGGGGTAGGCCGCGTCCATGGGCAGGTCCAGAAACGGTTCCGCGGCTCCCGGCGCGTACCCGTGGTGCCCGATCACGCGGACCCGGTTGCCCTGCCCGCTGAAGACGGCGAGCCCGGACGGCTCGAAGCCGGGCATCGACAGCCCCGCCGCCACCCGCAGCACCTCGGCGGTGGAGCGGGCCTCCGCAAGCGCCCGCCCGGCGTCCAGCAGGAAGGCCTCGCGGTTGCGCCGCCAGTCGCCCGTGACGGCCGTGCGCGCCGATGACGTCCCCGGCTCCGGCTCCGGCACCTCCTGCAACGTCCCGACCAGGACGAAGTCCATCCGCCCGTCGACCGCGGACCGCAGCTGCGGTCGGGTCCGGCTGCGCACCGTCCGCAGGATCCGCCCCTGCTCGTCCACCACGCGCAGCCGCGCCTCGGCGAGGGTGCCCTCGGCCACGGCCAGGCTGACGATGCCCATGATCTCCACCCAGTCCACGGCGTGGAAGCGGGCCCTGACGGCCGATTCCGGCAGCTCCGTACGGGTGGCGGGGAGTCCCAGCAGCCGGGCGGCCTCGGCGTCGAAGGTGGCCATGCGCGTGGCCTCGTCCCAGTGCCACAGGCCGGTCGCGGTGGCGGCCAGTACGTCCTCGGTGCGCATTGCCCCACTTTATGCAGGTCTACGCAATGGGTACCACCGAAGGTACGGTGGGCGGATCTTCACAAGCGCGCAGTACCCTTGCTCCCGTGTTGTATGCACGCCAGCCCTGCGCCCCGGGTACGCGCCCCGTGCCATGGGCGGGCTGGCCCACGCCCTCGATCACGACTTGGATGAACGATGCATCGGTACCGGTCCCACACCTGCGGCGAGCTCCGTGCGGCTGACGTCGACACCGACGTGCGACTGAGTGGCTGGCTGCACAATCGGCGCGACCTGGGCGGCATCCTCTTCATCGACCTCCGCGACCACCACGGCCTGGTGCAGCTCGTGGCCCGTCCCGGCACCCCCGCCAACGAGGCCCTGAGCCACCTGACCAAGGAGACCGTCGTCCGCATCGACGGCAAGGTCGTCAGCCGCGGTGCCGACAACATCAACCCCGAGCTCCCCACCGGCGAGATCGAGGTCGAGGTCTCCGCCGTCGAGGTCCTGGGCGCCGCCGAGCCGCTGCCCTTCACCATCAACGCCGAGGACGGGGTCAACGAGGAGCGCCGCCTCGAGTACCGCTTCCTCGACCTGCGCCGCGAGCGCATGCACAGCAACATCATGCTGCGCTCCGCCGTCATCGCCTCCATCCGCGAGAAGATGACGAACCTCGGCTTCAACGAGATGGCGACCCCGATCCTGTCCGCCACCTCCCCCGAGGGCGCGCGCGACTTCCTGGTGCCGTCCCGTCTGCACGCCGGCAAGTTCTACGCCCTGCCGCAGGCGCCGCAGCAGTTCAAGCAGCTGCTGATGATCGCCGGCTTCGACCGCTACTTCCAGATCGCGCCCTGCTTCCGCGACGAGGACGCCCGCGCCGACCGCTCGCCGGGCGAGTTCTACCAGCTCGACGTGGAGATGTCCTTCGTCGAGCAGGAGGACGTCTTCCAGGTCATCGAGAAGGTCATGACCGACCTCTTCGAGGAGTTCGGCAACGGCCGCCACGTCACCTCCCCCTTCCCGCGGATCCCCTTCCGCGAGGCCATGCTCAAGTACGGCTCCGACAAGCCGGACCTGCGCGCCAAGCTGGAGCTCGTCGACGTCTCCGACGTCTTCGAGGGCTCGGAGTTCAAGGCCTTCGCCGGCAAGCACGTCCGTGCGCTGGCCGTCCCGGCCACCGGCGACCAGCCCCGCAAGTTCTTCGACGGCCTCGGCGAGTACGCGGTCGAGCAGGGCGCGAAGGGCCTGGCCTGGGTCCGCGTCGGTGAGGGGAACGCCCTCACCGGCCCGATCGCCAAGTTCCTCACCGAGGAGAACGTCAAGGCCCTCGCCGAGCGCCTCGGCCTGGAGCCCGGCCACGCGATCTTCTTCGGCGCGGGCGAGTTCGACGAGGTCTCCAAGATCATGGGCGCCGTGCGCGTCGAGGCCGCCAAGCGCGCCGGCCAGTTCGAGGAGAACGTCTTCCGCTTCTGCTGGATCGTCGACTTCCCGATGTTCGAGAAGAACGAGGACACCGGCCAGATCGAGTTCTCGCACAACCCGTTCTCCATGCCGCAGGGCGGCCTGGAGGCGCTGAACACGATGGACCCGCTGGACATCCTCGCCTGGCAGTACGACATCGTCTGCAACGGCACCGAGCTGTCCTCCGGCGCCATCCGCAACCACGAGCCCGACGTCATGTACAAGGCGTTCGAGATCGCCGGTTACAGCAAGGAAGAGGTCGAGAAGGAGTTCGGCGGCATGCTGCGCGCCTTCAAGTTCGGCGCCCCGCCGCACGGCGGCATCGCCCCGGGCGTCGACCGCATCGTGATGCTCCTGGCCGACGAGCCGAACATCCGCGAGACCATCGCCTTCCCGCTCAACGGCAACGCGCAGGACCTGCTGATGGGCGCCCCGAGCGAGGTCGACGAGGCCCGCCTGAAGGAGCTCCACCTGTCGATCCGCAAGCCGGTCGTCAAGTAGTACGCACCTGAGCGTCCTCGTACGTTCCGTACGTGCTGAGCCCCCGTGCCGATCCCGGCGCGGGGGCTCACGCGTGCCGTCAGTGGCCCGTCTCCCCGTCGGTCCGCTCGCGCAGCAGATCCGCGTGGCCGTTGTGGCGCGCGTACTCCTCGATCATGTGCAGGTAGATCCAGCGCAGGGAGACCTCCTGCCCCCGCACCGTCCCCACCGCGTCCAGCGACAGCGGCGCGCACGCCGACCGGGACCGCGCGATCTGCTCCTGCCACACCGCCACGGCTCTCGCGAGACTCGCGTCCGGCGCCACGGCGAAGCCCGCGTGGGGCTCGTCCAGGTCCTCGGCGGTCGTCGCCTCGCCACCCGCTCCCGGCCCGTGGAGCCACGGCACCGCCTCGCGCTGGAGCACTCTGCGGAACCACTGCCGCTCCACCTCGCCCATGTGCTGCACGAGGCCCAGCAGGCTCAGCGCGGACGGCGGTGCCGCCGGCTCCCGCGCTTGCTCGTCGGTCAGCCCGGACACCTTGCGCGCGAGGGTGGCGCGCTGGAAGTCCAGCCAACTCTCCAGTGTGGTGCGCTCATCGGCCTTCAGGGGTGGGATGGCCCGCTCTGTCGTCACCATGACCGCAGTGTCACATGAGCGCGGTCACCATGGGCAGCTTCGGGCAGCATCCCGCAGCGCTGTGCACGGCCCGCGACAACTGCCGCCGCGTGATCGCCGGCCGCCACAGCACGGACTGCACACCGTACTCCGCGACGGCCATCAGCTCGCTCTCCCCCAGCTCGTCCGCGACCAGCACCACCGGCGCCTCGCCCGTCCGCGTCAGCCGCCGCAGGGTCGCCGCCGCGGCCGGGTCGTCGGCCCCCATGAGGACGAAGTCGACGGCCGCGACCCCTTCTCCCTCGGCTCGCCGCACCACCCGCACCTCGGGCAGCAGGGCCCGCACCTCCCGGGCGAACCGGGCCCGCGCCAGCTCGTCGGTGGCGTGCACGCTGATGGTGATCGGCTTCTTGAACACTGCTCTTCCTCGTCTTCCCGGCTTCCCCCGTGCATGTGGCTCCCAGCCTGCCGAGCCGGCCTCAACGGACGATTGCCGTTCCATCAACGGCACGCGCGCCCGCAGGCGTGCAGGCACGCGCGGAGGGCCCGGAACCTCCTCGGTTCCGGGCCCTCCGCGGCTGGTCTGCGGGGTGACTAGGCCGCCGGCTCCTCGCCGCCGCCGAAGCGCTCGCGGTAGGCCGCCAGGTCGTCCTCGGTGATCTTCGCGAAGAGCACCGGCGGGACGCTGAACGCGGTACCGGCCGGGACGAGCGACAGCGAGCGGGCCTCGTCCGCCGTCACCCACGTCCGCGTGTCGTCCTCCAGGTCGAACGCGAAGCGCAGGGCCGACGCCGACTGCGGGATGAACGGCTCCGAGATCACCGCGTACAGGTGGATCAGGTTCATCGCCGTGCGCAGCGTCAGCGCCGCCGCCTCCGGGTCGGTCTTGATCTCCAGCCAGGGGGCCTTCGTCTCCAGGTACGAGTTGCCCGCGCTCCACAGCGCGCGCAGGGCCTGGGAGGCCTTGCGGAACTGCATGGCCTCCATGTGCTCCTCGTACTCCTGGAGCAGCTGGGCGATCTCGCGGCCCAGGTTCGTCTCGGCCTCGCCCGCCTCGGAGCCGGCCGGAACGGTGTCCCCGAAGCGCTTCTTGGAGAAGGACAGGACGCGGTTGACGAAGTTGCCCAGGACGTCGGCGAGGTCCTTGTTCACGGTGGCCGAGAACAGCTCCCACGTGAACGACGTGTCGTCCGACTCGGGGGCGTTCGCCATCATGAAGTAGCGCCAGTAGTCGGCGGGCAGCAGCTCCAGCGCGTCGTGCGTGAACACGCCGCGCTTCTGCGACGTGGAGAACTTGCCGCCGTAGTAGTTGAGCCAGTTGAAGGCCTTGACGTAGTCGACCTTCTTCCACGGCTCGCGGACGCCGAGCTGCGTGGCCGGGAACATCACCGTGTGGAAGGGGACGTTGTCCTTGCCCATGAACTGGGTGTAGCGGACGTCCGTCGCCTCGTACCACCAGGACTTCCAGTCCCGGTTCTCCGGGTCCTGGGCCGCCCACTCCTTCGTCGCGCCGATGTACTCGATCGGCGCGTCGAACCAGACGTAGAAGACCTTGCCCTCGGCCGCCAGCTCCGGCCACGTGTCCGCCGGGACCGGCACGCCCCAGTCCAGGTCACGCGTGATGGCCCGGTCGTTCAGCCCCTCGGTCAGCCACTTGCGGGCGATCGAGGACGCCAGCACCGGCCAGTCCTTGCCGTGCTCGTCGATCCACGCCTCGACCTCGCCCTGCAGGGCGGACTGGAGGAGGAAGAGGTGCTTGGTCTCCCGGACCTCCAGCTCGCTGCTGCCGCTGATCGCCGAGCGGGCGTCGATCAGGTCCGTCGGGTCCAGGACGCGCGTGCAGTTCTCGCACTGGTCACCGCGGGCCTTGTCGTAACCGCAGTGCGGGCACGTGCCCACGATGTAGCGGTCGGGCAGGAAGCGGCCGTCCGCCAGGCTGTACACCTGACGGATCGCCCGCTCCTCGATGAACCCGTTCGCCTGCAGCTGCCGCGCGAAGTGCTGCGTGATCTCGCGGTTCTCCGGCGACGAGCTGCGGCCGAAGTAGTCGAAGGACAGCGCGAAGCCGTCGTAGATCGCCTTCTGCGCGTCGTGCTGCTGGGCGCAGAACTCCGCGACCGGCAGGCCGAGCTCCTTCGCGCCCAGCTCCGCCGGGGTGCCGTGCTCGTCCGTGGCACAGATGAACAGCGTCTCGCGACCGGTCTGGCGGAGGTACCTCGCGTACACGTCCGCCGGGAGCATGGACCCCACCATGTTGCCCAGGTGCTTGATCCCGTTGATATACGGAAGGGCGCTGGTGATGAGGTGTCGAGCCATTTCGGCTGCTCCCTGGTCGCGGGTGTATATGGAGGCCTTTAGCGTATCCGAGCGACCGGGTACGACCGCGCGCCGTTTCTTCAGGCCATCCAGGCCCGCCACGGCCGGGTGATCACCTCCCGGTACGTGTGGTGGGAGGGTTCCGCCCGGCGTGCCGGAAGGTCCATGCCTGGGCGTCGGCCGGGTCCTCGCCCGGCACGGACCGCTCCTCGCAGACGGCGCACTGCATCGCGTACGTGACGGGCTCGGCGTCGGGCTCCCGGTCGGGAGTGAGCGTCCAGGTACCGAAGCGGTAGACGCTGCGCGGTGGATTTTCATTACTCACGGCATATAGATGCCCAGGGGGGCGTAGCGTGACGGGTCACGAGATGGCTACGGCCGGTGATGTGCGGAATCTCTGGCCAGAGGGTATGCCGTCTGTAACAGGGGAGGGTGTACGGGCATGGGCGAGGTTTTCCTTCCGGGCAACCATCGGTATCTGGGCAACCAGTTCATGATGTGGCGGCAGGAGGCGGGGATGTCGCGCGAGGAGGTGGCTGAGGCGGTCGGCTATTCCTCGGAAATGGTCCGCTCCGTGGAACAGGGGAGGCGGGCGTGCCCGCCGAGGATGGCGGAGATCGCGGATGAGCTGTTCGGCGCGCGGGGGAAGTTGAAAGCGGGGCTTTCTTACCTGACGCGGGAGAAGTTCCCCGAGCGGTCGAAAGAGTTCTTCGCATTCGAGGCAGAGGCCGTTGTGCTGTGGTCGTACCAGACCATGCTGATCCCTGGGCTTCTGCAGACCGAGGAGTACGCGCGGGCGCTGCTCAGCGGCGGACGTCCGCTGCTGGACGAGAAGGCCGTGGAGGAGCGGGTCGCGACCCGGCTCGATCGTCAGCAGCTGCTCACCCGCGCTCGCCCGGTGGACTTCAGCTTTGTCATCCACGAAGCCGCGCTGCGGACGCCGATGGGCGGCCGCGAGGCGCATAAGCGGCAGCTCATGCGATTGCTGGAGGTTTCTCATCTGCGGCACGTCTGCCTGCAGGTGCTCCCGTTCGACAGGGTCGTGCCTGACGCGCTGAATGGGCCTATGGTGCTGTTGGAGACCCAACATGGCCATCGCTATTTCCTGACGGAAGGCCAAGAGCTGAGTCACTTTTCCTCCGAGGAAGTCGGCACTCTGTCGCAGCGATATGGAGCGATCCGCGCACAGGCCCTGCCTTCGGAGGAATCCAGGAGTTTCCTCGAACGAATGGTGGACGAGCTATGAGTGCTGAGCAAGTGTGGATCAAGTCCAGCTACAGCGACGCTCAGGGTAGCGAGTGTGTTGAGGTGGCAATCGCGTGGCATAAGTCCAGCTATAGCGATGGAGACGGTAGTGAGTGTGTCGAGATATCCCCAGGGGCGGACGCGGTCCGTATAAGGGACTCCAAGAGAAGGCGCGGGCCCCAGGTAAGCGTGCGCACCGGTGCCTGGACCGGCTTCCTTACGTACATCGCGGCGGCGTAAACGTACTGACCCGGGCTCGGATCCGTGGTTCGGGTGCGGGTCAGAACAGGCTGGCAGCAGGGGGAGGGGTGGGGGGCTCGGGTTCGGAGCGT
>NZ_JBPQTS010000137.1:0-20506 GCF_051386455.1 Streptomyces sp. URMC 124 | reverse complement strand
CGCCCCCACCCCCTCCGTCGGCGTCCTGCGCACGGCGTACCAGAAGTCCGTAGCGGAGTACTGGAACAAGGAGGAGGACCCCGTCAACCTGCGCCTGGGCGACGTCGACGGCCTCTACCACCACCACTACGGGCTCGGCGACTACGACCCCTCCGTCCTGGAGGGCCCGCAGGAGACCCGGGACGAGCGCATCATCGCGGAACTGCACCGCCTGGAGTCGGCCCAGGCCGACGTCCTCCTCGACCACCTGGGACCCATCGCCCCCGACCAGCGCGTCCTCGACGCCGGCTGCGGCCGCGGAGGCACCAGCATCATGGCCAACGCCCGCTTCGGCTGCCGGGCCGACGGCGTGTCCATCTCCCAGAAGCAGGTCGACTTCGCCAACGACCAGGCGCGCAAGCGCGGCGTGGACGACAAGGTCCGCTACCACTTCGCCAACATGCTGGACACCGGCCTGCCCACCGGCGCCTTCCAGGGCATCTGGAACAACGAGTCCACCATGTACGTGGACCTGTTCGAGCTCTTCGCCGAGCACGCCCGCCAGCTGGCCTACGGCGGCCGCTACGTCACCATCACGGGCTGCTCCAACGACGTCACGGGCCTGCGCTCCAAGGCCGTCAGCCGCATCGACGAGCACTACACGTGCAACATCCACCCCCGCAGCGCCTACTTCAAGGCCATGGCCGCCAACGGCCTCGTGCCCATCAACGTCGTCGACCTCACGGCCGCGACCATCCCGTACTGGGAGCTGCGGGCCCGGTCCTCCCTCGCCACGGGCGTCGAGGACCCCTTCCTGACCGCGTACAAGGAGGGCAGCTTCCACTACCTCCTCATCGCCGCCGACCGCATCTGAGGCGCAGGCCGTCGTTTTACGAGAAGGGCTGCTCGAAGAGCCTCCCGGCCTCGGTGATCGCCCGGTCCAGGACGGCGGGCTCCGGCCGGAGCCCGGCCACAATCGCGTCGACGCCCCGCAGGCCGGCCCGCTGCAGGAGCCGCTTCTCGTTGGTGACCCACTCGCCGCGCGCCGCCAGCACCGCGTGCCCGGCCTGCAGGGCGGCCGTGGCCAGCGCTCCCGCGACCTCGGCGGCCTGACCGCGCGGGGCGTACGCGCCCTGGGCGTAGCCGAGCGTCAGCGCCGCCCGCTCCCGCCACACCGGCGGGGCCGCCTCGCGCAGGGCCTGCGGGTAGTCGGGGCGGGGCAAGGTGCCGCGCAGGACCCGGTTGACGGCGAGTTCGGCGACCACCAGGTAGCTGGGGATGCCGGCGAGGTGGAACATCAGCGGTTCCCAGCGGAAGCGCCCCTGCCGGGCCTCGGCGAGCTCGTGCTCGACGACGTCGAGATCCCGGTAGTGCACGTCGACGCGCCGCCCGTCGACCGTCAGCCAAGCCCCGCCATTGAACACACCCCCACCCCACGCCCCGACCTCGGAGACCTCCCCTTCCCACCCGACGGCCCGCAACTCCGCCGGCTCGAAGCCACCCCGGTAATACACGGCCAGATCCCAGTCACTCTCAGCCGTATGAGTACCTTGCGCCCGCGAGCCACCGAGCGTAACGGCACGCACAGCGCTCAGAGCCGCGAGCCGGTCCGCGACGTGCTTGAGGAAGAGATCGTCGTCGGTCATGAGGAATCCGATCGTGAGAAGCGCGAGAGGGGGATGACGAGCGGCTGCGGGCGCACCGGGCCGACGCCGGAGCGGCGAGGCTCGAACAGCGTTACGCGCATCGGTGCGCCGGGGGTGTCATCACTTCACGACGCAGACACTACCGGCGAGACGCGCGGCGCGTGCAAGGCGTGCGGGGCGGGCGCGGATTCTTGGCAGCTGCCGGGTGAGACGTGGAGGTCGAGGCCGGTGGTGCCCGGGCGCTCCACGTTCGGGAGGAGGCGCATGTCGTAGTCGCCGCCGGTGAGCGTTCGGTAGGGGACCGGGGCGGCCGCGAAGAGGGTGTCGAGGCGGCGTGCGTAAGCGCGCTTTGCCGCCTCGAAACGCTCCTCCGGCAGATCGTTCGCGTCGTATATCGCGAACGGGGGCATGGAGAACCACCACAGCGGGAACCGCAGGATCACCGCGTCCGACCAGCGCACCTGCTCCTGCTCGGCCGCCACGTCGGCGGTCGGCCGGCCCGCCGGCGTGGCCCGCTCGGAGGCGGCCATCACGTGGAGCCGCTGCCCGCCGCCGTCGTCCGGGAAGCCGTCCGCGTCGACGGTGGCCTTCCACTTCATCGCGCAGAGGTCCGACACCCGCACCTCGTGTCCTGCCGTACGCAGATGCTCGGCCGCGAAGGCGGCCAGGGAGGTGGTGAGCGAGCGGGGGGCGGGGTGGCCGGCGCCGCCCAGCGGGCGCTCGGCGGCTTTCTGCGCGCCCGCAGGGGGCGGGTCGCGCCGGAGCAGGTCGGGCTCGCGGGCGGCCCGCGGCGGCGGGTGGGCGGGCTGCGGCGCGAGGAGCCGGCCCGGCTCGCCGGCATCAGCGTGGACTACTACGTACGCCTGGAGCAGGGCCGCGCCACCCAGCCGTCCGCGGAGGTGCTCGACGCGCTCGCGGGGGCGCTGGGCCTCGACGCGGCGGAGCGCAAGCACTTGGACACGCTCGCCGGTGCACGGCGCGACCCCGCGCCGGAGGCCGAGGTCAGCCCCCTCCTGCAGCGGGTCCTGGATTCCCTGGACGGCTTCCCGGCGTTCGTGACGAACCACCGCATGGACGTGGTGGCCTGGAACGCCCTGGGCCGTCGGTCAGCTGCGGGTCGCTGCGGGGCGCTACCCCCGGCGATGCGCAACTCGCCGCCCTCATCGGCGAACTGTCCGCGCACAGCGCCGACTTCCGGCGGATCTGGTCCACCGGCGAGGTCGTGATGTGCGCGGCGGGCCGCAAGCGGCTGCGCCATCCCGTGGCCGGCCTGCTCACCTTGGACTTCGAGACGCTGCACGTCCCGGCGGCGCCGGGTGAGACGGGGCTGGTGGTGCACGTGTTCAGCGCCGAGCCGGGCAGCGAGGAGGCGTCGGCACCGGCCCGGTTGGCGGCCTCGGTCATGGTGGAAGCGTCCCTTCCGGCCTGACGAGTGGCCTCCCCGACCAGCGTGACAGCATGGGGAAACCCGCCATCGTCCCCGACGAGGATCCGGCACGGGAGCCGACGGTGTGCTTCGACCCGCGCGAGGGACACGTGGACGTCCCGTACGAGGTCATGCGCTGGTTCATGGACCAGGTCGAGGAAGAGATCCGCACCTCCCGTGCCTGGATGCGGCTGAGGCCCGAACTCGTCGAGATCATCTACCAGCTCCGTCAGGAACACATGGGCGTCATCGACGATGACGCCTTTCCTCATGTCCTGGCCGAGATTCGCACCTCGATCCCCGATGCGGACCTTCCCGCCGTTCTGGAGGCCGCCTTCGGGCGGAATCCGGACGGCACGACCGTGGACCACCCGCAGTCAGCCCAGCCCATGGACGGTCAAGGAGGCAGGGTCTAGTGCGCTTTCCCGCCCCGTCACCGGGTGGTCACGGTAGTACCGGACCCCATCGGCCCCGCTCCAGGCGCGGTTGCGGGTGCTGCGAGGCGGGCAACCTCCGGCTCCAGTCGTTGCCGGGGTCCAGCAGGTCTTCCACGTGACCGGTCGTGCGCCGATCTGCCAAGACCCACTGACAACGACCCCGGCATCGCTGTGGGTCACCGCGTGCCGTGGGTCTCCGTGACGGCCCGGGTGGGGGCGGGGCCGGAGGCGGCGCCGTCGAAGGTGCGGACGGTCGTGCTCCCGGCGCGTACGGGGATGCCGTCGGCGCTGTAGCGCTTCGCCGGCGCACCGGGCGCCGT
Source organism: Streptomyces sp. URMC 124 (assembly GCF_051386455.1). Taxonomy (NCBI): domain Bacteria; kingdom Bacillati; phylum Actinomycetota; class Actinomycetes; order Kitasatosporales; family Streptomycetaceae; genus Streptomyces; species Streptomyces sp. URMC 124. The sequence continues at coordinate 16,698 of NZ_JBPQTS010000137.1, read as the reverse complement.
GGGGGACCAGTAGGTGACGTCCCACGTGCCGCGTTCGGGCGTCACGAAGTACGTGGCGGTGCCGGGGACCGTCAGGCGTGCGGCGAGGCCGACGGCCGGTCCGGCGCTCGGCTGCAGCTCGACGGTCGCGGACCCGTCGGTGCCCGGCCGGTCACCACCGCGGACCTGCAGGGTGGCGAGGTCCTTCGCGGAGGGGTGCCGGGTGAGCCCGGTCAGGGCGCGGGACCCGGTGGAGACGTAACCGAGCGCGTAGTCACCGGACTTGGCCGACCAGTACGCGTCGTACCACTGCTTCACCGAGCCGGGTTCGGCGTCCGGGCCCAGGTGGGCGACGCGCAGGTTCGGCGCGGAGACCATCCGGTTGACGAGGCGGGTGGCGCCGCCGTGCTTGACCTCGGTGACCATCATGCCGTGCAGGAACGCCGCGGAGCGGTCGGGCGGCCGTACGTCGACGGGGGCCGTGGTCCGCGCGTCGACGGTGACGGTGGTGTTGCGGTCGAGATCGAGGCGCGGCCGGACGATCCAGTCCGTGCCGTCGGCGGCCTTGCCGGTGGTCAGGTAGCTGTCCAGCAGGTAGCGCCCCTTGGGCAGGCGCACGGTGGTCGTGCCGGAAGCGTCGTGCGGATGGACGGACTCGCCGGCGCCCGGGCCCGAGATGCCCGTGACGGTGGTGTCGAAGGACCCGGTCGAGCTGCCGGCGCGGTCGAGGTGACGGATCGTGAGACTGTACGTCTCCGGCGCTGCGGCGAAGGCCGCGGCGCCCGGGGCCATCGCGTCCCAGACGGGTGCCGCGCAGCCGGCCAGGGCGACGGCGACGGTCAGGGCCCGGAGGACGCTCCGGCGGGGTACGGAAGAAGTGTTCATGATCTGCACTGCACCGCAGGGCGCCCGGGTTCCTGTGGCCTGCATCACATCGGCGGTGGGCTGCGAGGGGCCCGTGCGGGCCTTGTGGCGCACGTCACCGGAACCCGCGCGCCTGCCGTGGCAGAGCAGAACGTGGAATCACTGATGAGGAACCGCTTCCGCCGCGGCGACCGCGACGCCTTGGCGGAGCTGTACGACGCGCACGCCCAAGTGCTGTACCGCTACGCCCTGCGGGTGACGGGCGACTGGGCGGAGGCCGAGGACGTCGTCTCGGCGACCTTCCTGGAGGCGTGGCGCGGCCGGGAGGGCGTACGCCCCGACGGGGACAGCCTGCGCCCCTGGCTCCTGGGGATCGCCACCAACATCATGCGCCGCAACGCCCGCGCACGCCGCCGCCGCGACATCGCGCTCGCCCGCGTCCCGGAACGCGGCTCGATTCCCGACTTCGCCGACGACCTCGTCACGCACCTCGCGGACGCCGAGCAACTGCGCGCCGCCCACGCCGCGCTCGCCCGCCTGCGCCGCCGCGACCGGGAGGTCTTCACCCTCGTGGTGTGGGCCGGCCTGGACTACGCGGCCGCGGCCGAGGCGCTCGGCGTGCCTGTCGGCACCGTCCGGTCGCGGCTGTCCCGCGCCCGCACCCGGCTGCGCGAACTCGCCGACGCCGAAGCCCGGGGCGCCGCGCGCTCGCGCGCCGCGCGGGCCCGAGCCGGACGGCGGGGCGCGACGTCCGGCGAGGAGGCCTGCGCGGCCGCTCCCGCCGGGCTGCCACCGGGCACGGCAACCGGCAAACCGCCGCTCGACGAGCCCCGGTCCGACAAGCCTGCACCGGCCGCCCGCATCCCCGTGGCCCGGCCGCCCCTGACCCAGGAGAACCACGGATGAACACCACCCCGCGGCGCCGTCCGCTCCACGGGTCCGACGAGTCCGACCGCCTCGGCCTCACCGGCCTGCTGCCCCCGCCGCCGGTCCCCGGCCTGGACCCCGACCGCGCCCTACGGCTGAAGGAAGCACTGCTGCGCGAGGCCGGTGCCGACGCACCGCGTGCCGGCCTGGCCCGCCGGGCCTCGCGTCGGCGTCCGCCCCGGCGCCTGGTCGTCCGGGTCATGGCCCCGGCGGTCGCCTGCGCGCTGGCGGTCGGCGGCGTCGTAGCGGTGAACCTTACGGACACGCCCGGGCACGGTGCCCCCGCCGTTCCGGGTGACGACAACGCCGCCCGCGCGCCCGAAGCGGCACGACTCCTCGACCGCATCGCCCTCGCCGCCGCCGGAGCGAAGCACCCCACGGTCCGCGCCGATCAGTTCGTGTACGTCGAGAGCAAGGTCGCCTACGCCGCGCAGAGTGCCGGGGGAGGGCCCGCGACCATGGCTCCCGCGCGCACGCGGCAGGTGTGGCTGTCGGCCGACGGCAGCCGACCCGGCCTGCTGCGCGAGGCCGGCCGGCCCGACGCGCCGCTCGGGGACGCCGACGACACACCCGTCTACGCCCTCGACGGCCCGGGGGCGGTGCCCCGCCCGACCACCCTGGGCAAGGGGCCGTCGATCAGTAACCCGACCCACCAGTACGTCGCTTCCCTGCCCACCGACCCCGACGCCCTGTTGAAACTGATCCGGGAGGAGACTCGCGGGCAAGACCGAGGCCCGGGCTCCTCCCCGTCCCCGGGCTCCTCCCCGTCCCCGGCCTCGGACCCGGACCAGCGGGCGTTCGCCGCGATCGGCGACCTGCTGGCCGAGACCTGGGCGCCGCCGCAGGTCAGCGCCGCGCTCTACAAGGCCGCCGCGAAGCTCCCCGGGGTCACCGTGGTCCCCTCGGCCGTCGACGCCGCGGGACGCCAGGGCATCGCCGTCGCCCGCACGGCGCACGGGCGGCAGACGCAGTGGGTCTTCGACCGGAGCACGTACGCGTTCCTCGGCGAACGGACCGTCCTCGCCGCAGCGGGGGCCGCGGGCCCGGCCGGCACCGTCGTCGGCACCTCCGCGGTCCTCGCCAAGGCTGCGGTCGACCGGGTCGGTGAAACCCCTGACGGGCACCGTGACGAAGTGAGGGGGTGAAGGGTGAAGGGGTGAGGGGATGAGCAACAGCCCGGCGGGTTGTTTCACGTCATCAGGCCAGATTTTTAGGCATGAAAGCATTCTTCAGATAAATCTGGCCACGTCGCACCGCCGCTCGTCGTCCGGGTGGCGGGGCTCTTGACGGCGGCCCGGTGAGAGGAAGAACGGGTGCCGGATGCGGAACTCGGTATGTCGGATGTCTCCATTTGCAGGTGGAACGTGCAGCGGGCCGCCGGGCGTTCGCCACGCTGTCCGGAAGGCATAACTTCCCTTCTCCGGTGGCTGGTTCGCTCGGATGCAGGGTCAGTGCTGACGGCATAATCTCGACCGGTCTGAGTCGCCCGCGTGGGTCATCGACATCCGGCAGCCTCGTCGGCACACCTGCAACAGCCGTGGCTCTGCCCTGCGCATCCCCTTGATGAGTTCACGCATTCACCCCGAAGAACCGGACGGAGAACGCTGTGGCGGATGACATTATGGAGTACTCACTCGGGGCCAGCGCATATGCACCGCACTCGGTGTGCGTCGGCAACGCCGGCAAACTCTGGGTCACCACGAGCAACACGGGAACGACGGGCAGCGGATGCGTCGTCCGCGTCAATCCGCAGCGGCCGAGCGAGCTGAGCTACGCGAACCATTCCCACATGCCGCGGCTCTCCGCGGGGATCATGAAGGATCCGCTCGGCGGCGCCAAGGTGTGGTTCGCCGCGCCGGCGCCCCCGCAGCAGGAGGACCCGATCGCGGCGATGCTGACCTCGGCCGGCTACCCCATCACGTTCTATCCGCTGGAGGACGACGCCAAGGCGGAGAGCATCGCGCTCGAAACCACGAAGGTGGGCGGCTCGGGCACCCCGACGTACGAGTACAGCCTGCTGTTCGCCGAACCCGTGCACAAGTACGTGGGCGTCCTGCCGGTCACCCCGTCCGGCGCCGGCCAGGTCGAGAAGATGCACGTCGAGCACAACACGTGGCTCTGGGACGTGGCCGTCAGCACCGACACGGACGGGAAGACCCACACGTACTGGGTCACCGGTCAGACGAACAGCAACCCGTCCCGTACCCAGAACGGTCTGTACAAGCGCGCGCCCAGGCAGAGCACCTGGGAACACATCGCGCTGCCCGGCGGGCCGTCACAGAAGCCGTTCTACGTGAAGGTCGACACGGAGGCGGTCTGGGTGACCGCCACCAACCCGAACCAGGTGCTCCGGTACAACCTGAACACCCTCCGCTGGAAGGAGCGGAACCTCAGCGCCGTCCCGCAGCAGCTGGCCTTCGCCCCGAACGGAGAGGTCTGGGTCGCCTCCAGCGCGGGGATCCACGTCTTCGACGGCCAGATGGAGGAGGAGGGCAGCACCATCCTGCTTCCCCAGGGCGGCAGGGCCAAGGGGATCTGCGTCGGCAGCGACGGCAACGTCTGGTACACGAACCCCGACAGGAAGACCATCGGCAGGTATCCCACCGCGATCGCAGCGATGGGGGCGCCCTCCCGCCTCGGCCGGACCCAGGTGGTGTCCCACACCCGGACCGTGCTGCACGCCAAGGAGCACGCGGACGCCCCGCTGGTCGCCGAGTACGTGGCCGACGGCCGGCCGATCCCGGGCATCCCGCTCACCTGCCGCGTCGAGGCGGAAGGCGCGACCTTCGACGACAACACCCGCGAGCGGGTGATCCTGACCGACCAGCGCGGCCGCGTCTGCCTGCCCCCCGTGTACGCCGGGGACATCGAGGAGGACGCGCTCCTGAGCATCGGCCTCGGCAACACCGAGCCGCACGCCACCACGACGCTCCACATCAGGCCGGCATAACGCCTTCCCCGCGGCAGGCGGGCATCGACCGGCCCGCCTGTCCGGTCCACTTCTTTCCCCGGAGGGAGCAGCAGCATGCCGTCCGACCTGACGTCCGCGACATCCACAACATCCGCGGCATCCACGACGCCCGTGACACCCGTGAGCGACAGCGACAAGTTTCCCCTGCAAGGCCCCGCCACCGACCTGGCATGGAACGTCGAAGACCACCTTCTGTGGTTCGTGACGGGCGAAGGGGGCATCGGCTACTTCGATCCCCGCAGCCACAGCAACACCCTCTTCCCCCCGGCCACGGGCGTGGCGGGCCGGGCGGACGCCCTCCTCTCCTGGCCCGGCCACGGCGTGTGGTCGTACGTCGCGGGGGAGGGCGAATCCGCCTTCGTCCGCTGCGACCAGGACGGCAATTACCAGGTCCGGTCCGTGAGCGGCAGCTCCCGGTGCCGGGCCCTGGCGCTCGCTCAGGACGAGAACGGCGCCACCCAGTTGGTCGCCCCGCTCGCCGACCGGCACCTCCTCGCCTTCCTGGAACCAGGGGGAGCCGTCGAGACCTCCCAGGTCTACTCCGCCGCCCTGTACGGGATCGCCGTTGCGGAGCAGGACCCGACGCGGCTGTGGCTCAGCTCCCCCGACAGCCAGGCCCTGGTCGCCTACGACATGGTGACGGGCAGGTTCTCCCAGCCCATCAGCGTGGGTGCCGAGGCACAGGACCTGGCGATCAGCGCCGCGGGAGACGTCCTGTGGGTGGCCACGGCAGGAAACCGGCTCTACCGCTACGCCGTCGACGACCGCCGGTTCACACAGATCGACATTCCCTCCCCGGCCCACCGGCTCCTCGTGTCGGGCGACGGCACGCTCTGGTTCGCCAGTGCCACGGGGGACGCGATCGGCTACGTCCTGCCGGGGGAGGGCACGGCATCGGTCATCGCCACCGGCGCCCGGTCCCGCCCCTCGGGCCTCGCCCTGGCCGGGGAGGGCGACCTGTGGGTGGCCCTGCCCGGCGAGAACGCCCTGCAGCGCGTCTCCCGGCACCGGCTCGCCGTGCAGTCCGGCGACCACCAGACGGCCGAGGTGGGTCAGCGCTTCCCCGAGCCGCTCGTCGTCAAGGCGACGCTCCTGGACGGGACGCCGGTGGCCAGGCAGCGGATCGAGTTCTCGGTGCAGGCCGGCTCGGCCGTCTTCGAGAACGGCAAGCCGATCGAGATCCGTTACACCGGCACCACCGGCCCAGAGCTCGGTGTGGCGACGAGCTCCCTGCTCAAGGCGCTCAAGGAAGGCCCTTGCGTCGTCACCGCCCGCTGGACGGAAGCCGATGCCGTGGCCTCGTTCTCCCGGCTCGTCGTCACGCCGGAGCGCGGCGTCGCGGACCACGTCCGCTACGTGTCGGGGGCGGGGCAGACCGTCCCCGCGGGCAAGTCCTTCGACGAGCCGATGACGGTCGTCGTCGAGGACAAGAACGGCAACCCCGTCGAGGGCGCCGAGGTCACCTTCAAGATCCGTGGTGAGAACGTGGCCTCCTTCCCGGGCGGGAAGGACACCGCCAAGGTGAAGAGCGGGCCCGACGGCTTCGTCGAGTCGCCCGTCCTGACCGCCGGCGACAAGCCCGGAGTGTTCTCGGTGCGGGTGTGGGTGGCCAGGACCGCGGTGAGCCTGCTGCTCGACCAGACCGTCGAGTGACGACGACCGCAACACGCCGAACGCACCGCCGCGACAGCGGCTGAACGGCTCAACGGCTGAACGACATCCCGGCTCCCGCCCTCCTCCCCGGGCGGGGGCCGGGACCGACGGCCCCGCGGCCGCACGCCCGATGCACGCCCGATGGAGGAACCGCACCGCCATGCCCCAGACCGGATCGCACGACGACGGATCCCCGCTGCGCACCGTGTTCGACTTCGAACTGCCCCACGGCTACGTGGACGCCGCAGGCACCGTCCACCGCCGCGGCGCCATGCGGCTCGCCACCGCCCGGGACGAACTGTCCCCCCTGATCGACCAGCGCGTCCGGGAGAACCCCGCCTACCTCGGGGTCGTCCTCCTCAGCCTCGTCGTCACCCGCCTCGGCACGGTGACCGACATCCACGCGGGCGTCGTGGAGGGCCTCTTCGCCACGGACCTCGCCTACCTCCAGGACTTCTACCGGCGCATTAACGGCCTCGACTCCGGCCACGGCGCCGTCGCCTGCCCGTCCTGCGGCACCAGCTTCGCCGTGCCGGCCGCGGCGGCCGGTGATCGCCTGGGGGAAGCATGACGCACCCGACGCAGCGACTCCGGGAAGAGGTGGCGTACATCGCCTACCACTTCCACTGGGGGTACGCGGACCTCCTCTCCCTCACGCACGAGGAGCGGCGCGCCTGGGTGCGCGAGATCGCCGGGATCAACACCGCGCTCGCCGAGGGGCGGGGGGTGCGGTGAAGACGACGGGGCGGTGGCGCCGCCGGGCCGGAGACCGCCGCGTGGGTGAGGAAGCCGCCGCGGACCAGGCTCCGGTCGTCGCGTCCGCGACTGCTGTCCGCGAGCGTCCCCTCGGGGCGTGGCGGACGGTGGCACCGGTCGGGCTGGTGCGGCTGCCGACCCTGGAGGCCGGCGGGCACGCCGCCTTCCGGGAACACCTTGCGGCGTGGCGCCCGGCCCCGGCCGTCACCACGGCCGGCCGTCTGCTGCCGCGCGCGGTCCCGCTGTCCGGGGTGGCGGCACGGGGGCCGCTCGCGGCCTTGCCGCGGACGGACACGGGCGGGGGCGGGGGGCCGGCCGCGCCGGCTTTGCCGTACGTACCGGTGGCCGCCGTTCCGTCGCTCCCTGACGGAGCGGCAGACGAGTTCCCGGCCGGTGCGGCCCGCTCTGCCGAAGCCGCTCCGGAGGCCCTTGCCAAGACCTCACCCCGGGCGGGGTGGCGTGGCGGCCTTGGTGCGCTGAGGTCGGCGGTGGGTGCTTTGGGCGACCGGGTGAGGGGGCCGGATACGCCGGTGACACCTGTGCCGGCCGGTGCCGGGGCCGCCTCCGCGCCGGTTCGGCTGCGGGGCGAGGGCGGCGGAGACGGCCGGGGTGCGGCTACGGCGGACCCGTCCGACGACGGAGGTGGATTACGAGCTGCTGCCCATGCCGCCTTCGCGGTACGGAAAGGGGCCGCCGGTTCGGCACGGCGAGTCAGGAGCAGCCGCCGCGGCACCGCGGCGCGGGCAGTCGCGGGAGGCGCTGCACGGGCTTTTGAGCTCCACCGGCGAGCCCGCGACGGAGTCGGCACGCTCCCCGCGGGGCCGCTTCCCGGCAGCAGACGTGATGCCGGAGCGGCCTCTGCCCGTAACGGCCCCCGACCCGACCCGGGGCCTCCGGGGCCGCTGCCCTTACCCCGCTCCGGACCAGGCCCCGTCACCGCGACGGGATCCGGAGAGGGCTTCGAGGTGCGGCGGACGGGAGCGGGGGCTGCTCCCCGCGGAGACAGGGCCGGAGCATCGATCGGGGCGCCGATGGGGCCCGTTGCAGCGGGCGGCCGCGGGCCGGAGGCCGGGGGCCTCAGCAGCCTGAGCACGGGGCCGGGTGCCGGGCTTGTGCCCGGCACCCATGCCGGTGTCGGCACCCACGTCGGTGTCGGTGTCGGTCGTGACAATGGGGCCGGGGGACCCGCCGGGGCAGCATTCGTTTCACCGGCAGGACCTGTTCCCGGGGCCGGATCCGGTCCCGGCAACGGGGAGGGCGCGGGTGCACCGTCCGGCTCCCCGGCACACGGCACCGGACCGGGGTTGGGCGGTCCCCCTCGTGCCACTGCGGACGGTCTCGGGGCCGCGCCCCGGGAGAAACCCGGCGCAGGGTCCGCAGGGTCCGCTGCAGGTACCGGTACGGGTGTCGGCGGCGGTGGGCTCGGTGCAGGGGCTGCTGTCGGCTTCGGTGGCCCCGGCGGGCCGGAACCCCGCTTCGGGTGGGACGCGGGGGCCGGGGCCGGGAGCGTTCCGCTCCCGTGGAGCCCTCCCGAGGCGGAGAAGACCGCTTCTGCTCCGGGCTTCCCCTTCCCCTCCGGTGTCGCCCCGGCAGCGGCCCCCGGCCCCTCTGCACGGCTCGGCCCCGCTACCGCCCCCGGTCCGGGGCCTGACGAGGCGTCGGCGCCGGGCGCCACCGCTTCGCCCCTCGGTAACGGCACCGGCACTGCTCTCCCTGCCCGTTCCGGGCCGCAGCACGCCGTACCCGGCCCGCACCGCGGTGCGGGCGGCACCCGCCCGGCGTCCGCTGCCCGTAGCGAGGCAGACGGGCCCGTCCCTCTCAGGGGGTACGCCTGGGTGCCCCTCGAAGACGCTCCCGGGCGTGCTGCCGAGGCCCCCGGCCGGCCCGCCGGGGACGGTCGTCCACCCGGACCCGCCTCGCGGCGGCGGCTGGGCATCGGCCGCCCCCTGAGGGAAGTACCCCCTACCGCTCTGCCTCTCGCATCCTCTCCGCCGACCGCACCGCCGCTCGTCGCGACGTCACCGGAAAGCGGGCACTTCGCCCCACCGTTCACGACCGCCCCCGCAACCGCGCCCCTGGCCGGCAAGGCCGCACCCGCTCCGGCTGTTCCGGCCACCCGCGAGATCGCCCGTGAAGTCGCCCGCGCCCACGCGGACCTCCTGGCCGAGGCCGTACTCCCCGCCCTGGAGGCGTCGCCACGCGCCCGGCGGTCGCGTTCACCGGCGTACGACCAGCCCGCTCCCTACCCCTGGGGATCCGCCGATCCCCGATAGCGACCCACCGCCACGGCCACCGCCCCCGCCCCCGACCCGACGGAGACCCCGCACATGCTGGACCAGCCGTTCGCCGTCAGTTCCCACTTCCAGCTCTCCATCGGCCTCCACGCGCTGGGCTCGTTCACCTCCTGTGACGGCCTGGGCGCTGCGATGGACGTCGAGGAGCGCGTCGAGGGCGGGCTGAACGGGCACGTCTGGCACCTGCCGACCCGCTTGCGCTACACGAACGTCGTGCTCACCCGGCCGCTGTCCCAGCAGACGGTCCTCATCTGGGCCTGGCTGCAGCAGCAGGTCCGTGAGCCGGTGCGGCTGCCGGGGCAGCTCGTCGCGCTCGGCCCGGACCGGCAGCCGATCGTGCGGTGGCTGCTGGACGGCGTGCTGCCGGTGCGCTGGAGCGGGCCGACGTTCGACACGGATCAGTCGCAGCCGGCCCGGGAGACCTTGGAGATCACGCACAACGGCTTCCTCGGGATCACGGTCTGAGCGAGCCCCTGTCGGTTCCGCGTCGCCACGTCGGTTCCGCGGCGATTCCCCGTCGCGTCCCCGTCGATTCCGCCCCGTCCCTCCGAGAGGACCGCATGCTGTCCGAGCTGCTGGGAGGCGCCCCCGTACGGGCCGCCCTCGTGATCTACGACCCGCCGACGGGCACCGGCAACACGCCCGGCCCCGAACGCGGGCGCGTCCGGCTGCACTTCAACCCGGACCGCGTCCAGGTGGGCAAGCAGGCCCGCTGGGACCGCAGCAGGTCGCCGTCCAACGGGGAGGCCGCCCAGGCGCAGTTCGTGGGTGCGCAGCCGCGGACGATGTCGCTGGAGGTGTTCCTCGACGCGGGGGACTTCCGCTCCAGCGTGCAGGACCAGGTCGAGAAGCTGCTCGACTGCTGCGCCCCCACCTCCGCGAGCACCACGGCCAAGCCGGCCTCGGCGCCGTGGGTGCGGCTGGAGTGGGGCCGTTCGCGGACGACGGCGTTCCTGGCGCTGGTGACGCAGGTCGACGCGACGTACACGCGCTTCGGGCACGACGGCGTGCCGCTGCGCGCCTCCTGCAACGTCTCCCTGGAGGAGGTGGGGGGTTCGGCCCCGCGGCAGAACCCGACGTCCGGCGCGGACGGGCCGGTGGCCACGCACCTGGTGGTCGCGGGCGACACCCTCCCCGGGCTGGCCTGGCAGGCGTACGGCGACGCCACCCGCTGGCGGGCCATCGCCCGGGCCAATGCCGTCGACGATCCCTCCCGGGTGGCGCCGGGCACCCTGCTCGTGCTGCCGGTCCTGGAGGAGCGGGCCGCGTACCGGAACGAGCGCCGGGCCGCGGGGGAGCGCGCCGCGGGAGGCCCCGCGTGACGCAGCGGACGTACGCGGCGGAGCCGGTGGTCGCCTTCGGTTCCGTCCTGCAGGAGCTGTGGGCCGACCGGCTCGTGGAGGCCGTGGTCGACACCGCCGTGGGCGCACCGGCCCGGGCCCGCCTGCGCTTCCGGGACCCGGGCAACCGTCTCCTGGCGGCGGCCGGCATCAAGGTCGGTTCGCCGCTGACGGTGTCCGTGGCCGCCGCTCGCCGCCGCGCCCGCGCCGGGATCTTCGACGGGGAGGTCACCGCGCTGGAGACCGAGGTGGACAGCGACGGCACCTTCACGACCGTGGGGGCCATGGACCGGGGACACCGGCTGATGCGGGGGCGGCGCGTGGCGGCCTACGTCGACACGACCGTCGCCGAGGTCGTGCGGGCGGCCGCGGGCCGGCACGGCCTGAAGACCGGCACCATCGAGGCGGAACGCACCCGGATCGAGCACCTCGCCCAGCCGAACCTGACCGACTGGGAGCTGCTCACCCACCTGGCCGACCAGCGTGGACTGCGCCTGTCGGTGGAGGGCGGCAGCGTGCACATGACCCGCCCCGCGGCCGCGAGCGGCGCCCCCGCACCCACGACGGGAGCGGACCGCAGCCCGTACGTCCTCCAGTACGGGGTGAACCTGCTGGCGCTGCGGGCCGCCGTGTCCTCCGAGGGGCAGGTCGCCGACGTGGAAGTCCGCGGCTGGGACCCCGGGACCAAGGCGGCGCTGTCGGCCACGGCGAGCGCGGGACGCAGCGAACGGCTGAGCCTGGGCGTCACTCCCGCGCAGCTCGGCGGCGCGTTCGGCGGCGCGCCGCCGGGGCTGCTCGTCAGCGGCCGCCCCCACACCGCCGCGCAGCAGGTGGACGTCGCTGCCCGCGGGGTGGCGGAGGAGGCGGCCGCCGCGATGGCGCAGCTCTCGGCCGAGGCCGCGGGCACCCCGGAGCTGCGGGCCGGGGTGCCCATCGCGCTGGCCGGGGTGGGCGAGCCCTTCACCGGCAAGTACACGGTCACCGCCTGCCGTCACGCCTTCGACGGCGAACAGGGCTACCGCACCCACGTCCGGGTCGGCCCGCTGCCCCCGCCCGTCGTGCCCTACCCGCCGCCCCTGTGCGGGCTCGGGGTCGCGGTGGGCGTGGTGACCGACACCAAGGAGCCGGGGCAGGGGCAGCGCGGTGCCGTACGGCTGCGCCTGCCGTGGCTCTCCCAGGACTACGTGACCGACTGGGTCCGTACCGTCCAGTGGGGCGGCACCGGCGGCGGGGGCGTGTTCGCGCCGGAGGCCGGGGACGAGGTCCTCGTCGGCTTCGAACACGGGCGCCTGGACCGCCCGTACGTCATCGGCGGCCTCTACAACGGCGTCGACGCACCCACCGACCACGGCCTGCCGCTCGTGGACGCCGGCACCGGTCGCGCCAACCGCCGGTCGCTGGCCTCCCGCACCGGGGACCGCCTCGAACTGCTCAGCACCACCGACGGGCCCCAGGGCGTCCGGCTCCTGACCGGCGACGGCAAGCTCACCACCCACCTCGACCGGAAGGACACCACGATCGCTTTCGCGGCGGGGGAGGGCGAGAAGACCGTACGCGTCTCGCTCGACGGGCGCGGCGACGGCACCCTCACCATCGACGCGGGAGAGGCGGGCAGCGTGGTCGTCACGGCCGGCACCGTCACCGTCAAGGCGGCCGGCAGCGGCGGGGGAGCGCTGCGGCTGGAAGGCGCCACCGTCACCGTCGAGAGCGAGGGAGCGCTCACGCTCAACGGCAAGAGCACGACCATCACGGGCGACACCGTGGACATCAACTGACGCCCCCGTCGGCCCCCGTGGCCCCTGAACAGGGTGGGGGCCGACGGTGCCGGTGGGGGCCGGTGGACCTTCCAGGAGAGGACGGACCGTGGACATCATCGGCGCGGGGTGGGCCTTCCCCGCCGTCATCACCGGCACGGGCCGGGTCGGCCTCGCGCGCGGCAGCGACGACGTGGAGCAGGCCGTCCGCATCATCCTGTCGACCGCGCCCGGCGAGCGGCCCATGCGCCCGGAATTCGGCTGCGGCATCCACCGGCTCGTCTTCGACTCGCTCGACGCCACCACCGTCGCCCGCGCCGACGTGGAGGTGCGCGGCGCCCTGGACCGGTGGGAGCCGCGCATCGAGGTCGACGACCTCCTCTTCAGCACGGACTCCGAGGACACCGGCGTGCTCTACATCGACGTCCGCTACCACCTGCGGGCCACCAACGAACCCCGCAACCTCGTCTTCCCCTTCTACACCCTGCCCGGCGAATCCCCGGATGAGTGACCCATGCCCATGTCCCTGCCCACCCCGGCGGACCCCGCGGACCCGGCGGACCCGGTGCATCCGGCGGATCCGGCGGATCCGTCGGGGGTTCCCGTCCCCGACCTCGACGACCTGCGCTTCCAGCCGCTCGTCGACGCCGCCAAGCGCGCCCTGCCCGAACGCGTACCGGAGTGGACCGACCACAACGTGTCCGACCCCGGCATCACCCTGATCGAAGCCTGCGCCGAGCGCGCCGACCAGCTCTCCTACCGCCTCGACCGGATGACGGGCCGGCAGCGATCCGCCCTGCTCCGGCTGATGGGAATCACGCCGCTGCCCGCCTCTCCCGCCCGCGTCGTCGTCGCGTTCTCCCGCGGCGGCGCTCTTCCCTCCCTCGTGATCCCGGCGGGCACGCAGGCCCGGACCGGCGACGGCGAGGACGCCGTCGTCCTGCTCACCACCGCTCCGCTGACCCTCGCGGACGGGCAGCCCTCCGGGTGCGTGGAGGCCGTCGAACAGCCCGTCGCGTACCACGAGATGCTGGGTGTCGCCGACGGCGCCCCGGGCGGACGATTCGCCACGTCGCAGCGCCCCTGGAGGCCCGGGGCACCCGTCACGGACCCGCCGTTCGGGCCGCCGGTCACCGTCCGCGTGGAGCGCGTGGAATGGACGTCCGTGGCGACGTTCGCCGAGGCCGGACCGGACACCCCGGCCCACTGGTGGGACGACGCCGCGTGCGAAGTCGTCTTCGGGCCGCTGGTCCCGGCGGAGAGCGGCAGCGTGCAGCACGGGGCCGTGCCACCGCCCGGAGCCACGATCAGCGCCGCCTACACCGCCTACCGGGGCGGCAAGGGCGGTGTCCCCGCCGGTACGCCTCTCACCGTCGCGTCACCGGCCGGGCTGACCGTCGCCGTCCGCACCGTGCTCGCGCCCGCACAGGACGCGGAGGACTGGCAGCAGGCACTGGAGCGGGCCGGGCTCGGCCTGGCCCCGCTGCGGCGCGCGGTCACCGCGGCCGACCACGAGCAGCTGATCGAGGAGCACGTCGACGGCCTGGCCCGGGTGCGGGTGACGGCGATGACGCGGCCCACCGACTCCCGCGTCCCGAAGGCGTTCGGTGTACCGGAACGCCCGGCCGAGGTGCTGGCCTGCGCCGTCGCCGCCCGGAACCCGAGCAGGGCGGTGCACTACTACGACGACAACGGCACCATCACAGCCCGCTCGCTGCCGCTGGGGATGCCGGACACGGATGGCGGCGGCACGAGCGCGCCCACCCCCAGCGGCGAGCCCGACGATATGGCCGAGGACGTGCCCGACGACGTGCCCGACGAGGTCCGGCGGGCCAAGTGCCTGAATGCCGTCATCCGCGTCGGTGAACAGCCGCCGGTGCTCCCGGTGGAACAGCACCCGAGGCTCTGGTTCTACGGGCGCCACTGCCTGTGGGACGGCGGGAGCGGGCCGCGCGAGATCCGGGAGGAGTTCCCCGGCCTGCCGGACGCCTTCTGCGCCGACCTCGACGAGGTGGCCGTGCTGGCCGGCCCCGAGACGTCCGACCCCGAGACGTCCGACCCGGAGACGTCCGACGCCTACGAACTGTTCTTCTTCAAGGGCGAGATCTTCTATCACCGGGCCTACACCGTCGTCCCCGGCGGCCGGGGGTTCCTGCCCAGGCCGGAGAGCAGGGGCGTGACGTCGCGCATCTCGGAGGCGTTCCCCGGGCTCTCCCCGCAGTGCCAGGACACCCCGGACGCGGTGGCCGTCGTCAACGGCGTCTTCTTCTTCATGAAGGGGACGCGGACCGAACCCGCCCTCTGGCGCCCCGAGGACGCCCTCCTGCACGTCCTCCTCGTGCCCCGCACGGACACCGACCCCGAACGAAAGCCGGCCGCCGGGGAGTTCGACATCCCGCCGGACGTCCTCACGCGGGTGAAGTCCGTCGTCGACGCCTCACGGCTGCTCGGCGAGCGCCTCGGCGCGGGCCCTCCCCGCTACCACTCCTTCGGCGTCACCGCCACGGTCCGGCCCTGGAGCAGCACGGAGGAGGACGAGGCGCGGGCCCGGCAGGCCGCCGAACGGGCTCTGCGCCGCTTCTTCCACCCCACGGCCGGGGGGCCGGACGGGCGGGGCTGGCCGTGGGGCCGCCGCGTCCACGCGGGCGACGTTTTCACCGCGCTGGAACCGCTCCCGGAGCTCCGCGGCACACTCGCCGTCGGCCTGACCCTGCCCCCGGTCCACGAGGGCGTGGACGGCGACGGCGACGGCGGGGGCCGGGCCGTGACGTCCGTGGAGGTCTCCGACGGCGGCCTCGTCCTGCTCGACGGCGTGGACATCACCGTCGCCCGCCCCGAGGACTGACCACAGGTCCGGCGCCGGTCGCCGGCCTACCGGAGAGGACGCCCGTCATGGATCCGCATCCCGAACGCCTCGCCGCACGGCCCCTCGCCCTGCCGTCCGTCTACTCCGGCGACACGGTCGTGGAAGCCTTCGCCGCCGCGATCGGCGAGGCCCTGGCCCCGACGGAGGAGCGGATCGAGAGCCTTGACGCGGTCCTCGACCCGTGGCGCGCGCCTCCCGCCTTCCTGGACTGGCTGATCCGCATCACCGGCGCCCGGGTCGAGCCCGGGTGGAGCGAGAACCAGCGCCGCAAGGCCGTCGACCTGGCGCCCCGGCTGGCGGCACACCGCGGCACCCCGTACGGACTGCTGCTGGAGGCGAAAGAGCTCCACGGCTGGGACCGCCTCGTCGTCGACGATCCGGGCGGCGTCTTCACCGACGGCGACCGGCCTCCTCGGGCGGGCCGCATGCTCACCGTCACCCTCACCGCGGGGCGCGACGAGGACCGCCCGGCCCTCGAACACCGGCTCACCCGCCTGGTGCGCGCGCACTGCCCCGCGCACCTGCCGTTCAAGGTCGCGGTCATCAGCGACCAGGGCGCCCGCCGGGAGGCGCGGCGCTCCGAGGGCGCCGGGCCTGCCGCGTCCGCCCCCGCCACCCCTGACGAGAGGCCGCAGCAGGGATGAGTCTGCCGACACCCGAGTACGACGGGCGCACCCGCGACCAGCTCGTCGCCGCCGCCGTGGCCACCGCCGCCGACGCCATCCGCCGCAAGGCCGGCGTGTGGAGCGGGCAGGACCGCACGGACCCCGGCCGGGGCCTCATCGAGACGTGCACCGACATGCTCGTGGCCCTGCGCGACCGGATCAACCTGGCCCCCGACCAGCGCCGCCTGCAGGTCCTGAGCATGCTGGGCGTCCAGCCGTACCAGCCGTCGCCCGCGCAGACCGAGGTCGTCTTCCGGCTCGCGGCACCGCCGCCCGAACCGGTCGTCGTCCCCGCCGGACTGGAGGTGGCCACGCGGCCGGTGGGCGACGAGGAGCCGGTCGTCTTCAGCACCCTGACCGAGGCCGTGCTCAACCCCTGCGTCCTCGTCGCCGCCGGCAGCTTCCGGGAGCGGCGCACCGGCAGCGGGGCCCTGGAGGGCACGCTGACCGGACTGGGCCCCGACGCGGGAAAGCCCGTCGATCCCGTCGCCCCCGCGTACGCCGGGCCGCCGCTCCACCTCAACCTGCCCTATCTGGAGGACTTCCCGGCCCCGGGGGACGCCGCGGACGGCCTCGGTTTCCGTCCCGCCTCCGCGCCCGCCGGCCGCGTGGCCACCTCCAGTCCGGCG
>NZ_JBPQTS010000136.1:0-20856 GCF_051386455.1 Streptomyces sp. URMC 124 | reverse complement strand
TGAAGGTCGCCCAGCGGTCCTTCTTCGCACTGCTCTACCACCTGCTCGTCAGCCGCGACACCGGCCCGGCGTCTTCGTACGGTCGGGGGCTACGAACCGAGCAGCTTGCGCACCCGGTCCGCGCCGACGGCGAGGAGCAGCGTGGGCAGGCGCGGGCCGGTGTCGCGGCTGACGAGCAGGTGGTAGAGCAGTGCGAAGAAGGACCGCTGGGCGACCTTCAGCTCGGGGGTCGGCTTGGCGTCGGGCGTGAGGCCGGCCTGGATCTTGGGCACGCCGTAGACGAGCGTGGTGAGGCCGTCGAGCGACCAGTGGTCGTCGAGGCCTTCCAGGAGCAGGCGCAGCGATTCGCGGCCCTGTTCGTCGAGCGAGGCGAGGAGCTCGGTGTCGGGCTCGGAGCGGACGATGGTGCGGGATTCGGCCGGGACCTGGTTGTTGATCCAGTGCTCGGCGCGGTCCAGGCGCGGGCGGACCTCGTCGAGGTCGGCGACGGGGTTGGCCGGGTCGAGGTCGCTGAGGATGCGGATGGTCTGCTCGTCGTGGCCGGCGGTGATGTCGACGACGGAGGCGAGCGTGCGGTAGGGCAGCGGTCGCGGCGTGCGCGGCAGTTCGCCGGCGGCGGTGCGTGCGGCGCGGGAGTGGGCGGCGGCGTCGGCGGGCAGGACGGTGCCGTCGGCGACCTTGGCCTCCAGCTTGTCCCACTCGTCGTAGAGCCGCTGGATCTCCTGGTCGAAGGCGATCTTGAAGGACTGGTTGGGCTTGCGGCGGGCGTAGAGCCAGCGCAGCAGCGGCGCTTCCATGATCTTCAGGGCGTCGCCGGGGGTGGGGACGCCGCCCTTGGAGGAGGACATCTTGGCCATGCCGCTGATGCCGACGAAGGCGTACATGGGGCCGATGGGCTGCTCGCCGCCGAAGACCTTGCGGACGATCTGGCCGCCGACGACGAAGGAGGAGCCCGGGGAGGAGTGGTCGACGCCGGAGGGTTCGAAGATCACGCCTTCGTAGGCCCAGCGCATGGGCCAGTCGACCTTCCAGACCAGCTTGCCGCGGTTGAACTCGCTGAGCAGGACGGTCTCCGAGTGACCGCACACGCAGGTGTAGGTGAGCTCGGTGCTCTCGTCGTCGTAGGCGGTGACGGTGGTGAGGTCGCGCTCGCAGGCGCCGCAGTAGGGCTTGTACGGGAAGTAGCCCGCGCCGGAGCTGCCGTCGTCCTCGGCGGCGGCGCCGGAGCCTTCGGCGGCTTCCAGCTCGGCCTCGTCGACGGGCTTCTGCTGCTTCTGGCCCTGCTTCTTCGGCTGGCCGGTCGCCTTGTCCTTCGTCCGGTACTGGTCGAGGATCGCGTCGATGTCGCCGCGGTGCTTCATCGCGTGCAGGATCTGCTCGCGGTAGACACCGGAGGTGTACTGCTCGGTCTGGCTGATGGGGTCGTACTCGATGCCGAGCTCGGCGAGCGAGGCGACCATGGCGGCCTTGAAGTGCTCGGCCCAGTTCGGGAACGCCGAGCCGGCGGGGGCCGGGACGGAGGTCAGGGGCTTGCCGATGTGGGCGGCCCAGGACTCGTCGATGCCGGGGACGCCGTTGGGCACCTTGCGGTACCGGTCGTAGTCGTCCCAGGACAGGACGTGGCGGACCTCGTGGCCGCGGCGGCGGATCTCGTCGGCGACGAGGTGGGGCGTCATGACCTCGCGCAGATTGCCGAGGTGGATCGGGCCGGAGGGCGACAGGCCCGAGGCTACGACGATCGGTTTGCCGGGGGCCCGGCGCTCCGCTTCGGCAATGACCTCGTCGGCGAAACGGGAGACCCAGTCGGCCTCGGTGCTCTGAGCCTGAGCCACGGCACTTCCTTCCTTACGGTCCTGGCATGACCATTGTCCCAGACGGGAGGGGTGGCTCCGGGGTTGCCCGGCTCCGGCGAAATTACCGCGGGGGGCGTGGTAGGCGCATGGGATAATCGGGGGGACCCTCACATGCCGCCTACTGGAATGGCACCTTCCCATGGCTTCGGTTCCCTCCCTCGCTTCCTCGCTCCACCAGCGCATCGCGGACGCCCTCTCGGCAGCCCTGCCGGAGGCCGGTTCCGCGGATCCGCTGCTGCGACGAAGCGACCGGGCCGACTTCCAGGCGAATGGGATGCTGGCGCTGGCGAAGAAGCTGAAGGGCAATCCGCGGGAGCTGGCGGCGAAGGTCGTCGAGGGCCTTCCGGCCGGGGATCTGATCAAGGAGGTCGAGGTCTCGGGCCCGGGCTTCCTGAACATCACGATCACGGACGAGGCGATCGTGAGGACGCTGGCCGCGCGTGCCGCCGACGACCGCCTGGGCGTGCCGTTCGCGCAGGCCCCGGGCACCACGGTCATCGACTACGCCCAGCCGAACGTGGCCAAGGAGATGCACGTCGGCCACCTGCGCAATTCGGTGATCGGCGATGCGGTCGTGCGGATCCTGGAGTTCTCGGGCGAGAAGGTCGTGCGCCGGCACCACATCGGTGACTGGGGTACCCAGTTCGGCATGCTCATCCAGTACCTGATCGAGCACCCGCACGAGCTGGACCACGAGGGGGAGGTCTCCGGTGAGGAGGCCATGTCCTCGCTCAACCGTCTCTACAAGGCGTCGCGGACGCTCTTCGACTCGGACGAGGAGTTCAAGGCGCGCGCCCGGCGCCGGGTGGTGGATCTGCAGGCGGGCGACGAGGAGACCCTCGCGCTGTGGCAGCGGTTCGTCGACGAGTCGAAGATCTACTTCTACTCGGTCTTCGACAAGCTCGACGTGGAGATCCGCGACGAGGACATCGTCGGCGAGTCCGGTTACAACGACATGCTCGCCGAGACCTGCCGCCTGCTGGAGGAGTCCGGCGTGGCGGTGCGTTCCAACGGCGCGCTGTGCGTGTTCTTCGATGACGTCAAGGGCCCGGACGGCAAGCCGTCGCCGCTGATCGTCCAGAAGTCCGACGGCGGTTTCGGCTACGCGGCCACCGACCTGTCGGCGATCCGCGACCGGGTGGGCAACCTCAAGGCCGACACCCTGCTGTACGTGGTGGACGCCCGGCAGTCGCTGCACTTCAAGATGGTCTTCGAGACCGCGCGCCGGGCGGGCTGGCTGACGGACGACGTCAAGGCCGTTCAGCTGGGCTTCGGCACGGTCCTCGGCAAGGACGGCAAGCCGTTCAAGACCCGTGAGGGCGAGACGGTCCGTCTGGTGGACCTGCTGGACGAGGCGATCGACCGCGCGACGGCCGTCGTGCGGGAGAAGGCCCAGGACCTGACCGAGGAGCAGATCGCCGAGCGGGGCGCCCAGGTGGGCATCGGCGCGGTGAAGTACGCCGACCTGTCGACGTCGGTCTCCCGCGACTACAAGTTCGACCTGGACCAGATGGTGTCCCTCAACGGCGACACCAGTGTCTACCTGCAGTACGCCTTCGCGCGGATCCAGTCGATCCTGCGCAAGGCGGGCGAGGCCCGGCCGGTGGCCCACCCGGAGCTGGCGCTGGCCCCGGCCGAGCGCGCGCTGGGCATGCACCTGGACCAGTTCGGCGAGCTCCTGGCGGAGGTCACGGCGTCGTACGAGCCGCACAAGCTGGCCGGTTACCTCTACCAGCTGGCCTCGCTGTACACGACGTTCTACGCCGAGTGCCCGGTGCTGAAGGCGGAGACGCCGCAGCAGGTGGAGAACCGCCTCTTCCTGTGCGACCTGACGGCCCGCACGCTGCGTCAGGGCATGTCCCTGCTGGGCATCCGGACGCCCGAGCAGCTCTGAGGCCCGGCGGACCGGGGGCGGGGCGGTCTCACCCCGCCCCCAGTTCGAACCACACCAGCTTGCCGGTGAGCCCTTGGGGCTGCCGGCGCAGGGCGAAGCCGCCCCAGCTGTCGGCGCAGCGCATCACGAGCGCGAGCCCGCGGCCCTCCTCGGCGTCCTCCCGGGGCAGCTCGGTGGCCTGCAGGCCGGGCAGTGCGGGGTTGGTGTCCCATACGGTCACCCGCACCCCTTTGCCCTTGCCCTCGCGCGTGACGCGGACCGAGGCGGGCCCTTCGGAGTGCCGGTAGGAGTTGGTGACCAGCTCCGAGGTCAGCAGTTCGGCGGTCTCGGCGACGCGGGCGAAGCCGTGTTCTTCGAAGATCGTGCGGAGGGTGCGGCGGGCGATGCAGGGGGCGAGCGGGTCGCAGGGGACCTGGAGGGTGTACTCCCAGCTCTCGGGGAGCTCGGGGTCGGTGCTCATGGGCGCGTCTCCGCGGGAGGGTTCGGTGTGCGCCACAAGCTAGGGCCGGTGCCCGGGGGCTTTCCACTGTTTCGGCGGAATTCCCCCGGGCACCGGCCCTTGCTCGTCGAGGTGTTGCCCTGCGGCCGCTACAGCTGCCGCGCGGCCTCGGTCGCCCAGTAGGTGAGGATCATGTCGGCCCCGGCGCGCTTGACGCTGGTGAGGGTCTCCATGATCGCTCGGTCGCGGTCGATCCAGCCGTTGGCGGCGGCGGCCTCGACCATCGCGTACTCGCCGCTGATCTGGTAGGCGGCGACCGGCACGTCGACGGCTTCCGCGACCTTGGCGAGGATGTCGAGGTAGGGCAGGGCGGGCTTGACCATGACCATGTCCGCGCCCTCGGCGAGGTCGAGCGCGAGCTCGCGCATCGACTCGCGGGTGTTGGCGGGGTCCTGCTGGTAGCTCTTGCGGTCGCCCTGCAGGGAGGAGCCGACGGCTTCCCGGAAGGGGCCGTAGAACGCGGAGGCGTACTTGGCGGTGTAGGCCAGGACGGAGACGTCCTCGTGGCCGGTCTGGTCGAGGGCGTCGCGGATGACGCCGACCTGGCCGTCCATCATGCCGCTGGGGCCGACGACGTGGACGCCGGCGTCGGCCTGGACCTGGGCCATCTCGGCGTAGCGCTCGAGCGTGGCGTCGTTGTCGACGCGGCCTGCGGCGTCCAGGACGCCGCAGTGGCCGTGGTCGGTGAACTCGTCCAGGCACAGGTCGGACATGATGACGAGGTCGTCGCCGACCTCGGCCCGCACGTCGCGGATGGCGACCTGCAGGATGCCGTCGGGGTCGGTGCCGGCGGTGCCGGCGGCGTCCTTCTTGGACTCCTCGGGGACGCCGAAGAGCATGATCCCGGAGACGCCGGCCTCCAGCGCCTCGACGGCGGCCTTGCGCAGGGTGTCACGGGTGTGCTGGACGACCCCGGGCATGGAGGTGATCGGCACCGGCGTGCTGATGCCCTCCCGCACGAAGGCGGGAAGGATCAGGTCGGCCGGGTGCAGGCGGGTCTCCGCGACCATGCGCCGCATGGCGGGGCTGGTGCGCAGGCGCCGGGGGCGGGACCCCGGGAACGTGCCGTAGGTGGTGCTCAACTCCGTGCCCTTCTACGCGATCCGGGCCGTCGCTCGCTCGGGCGGGTGACCGGGTCGCCGGCCTCCAGGGCGGCGTCCCGGCGGGCCGCGCCGAACTCCGCGAGCGCCTCGGCGAGCTTGAGCACCGAGGGCTCGGGGGACAGCACGTCCACCCGCAGGCCGTGCTCCTCCGCGGTCTTCGCGGTGGCCGGTCCGATACAGGCGATGACGGTGACATTGTGGGGCTTGCCGGCGATGCCGACGAGGTTGCGCACCGTGCTCGACGAGGTGAAGAGCACGGCGTCGAAGCCGCCGCCCTTGATGGCCTCGCGGGTCTCGGCCGGCGGCGGCGAGGCCCGGACGGTGCGGTAGGCGGTGACGTCGTCGACCTCCCAGCCCAGCTCGATCAGGCCCGCCACCAGGGTCTCGGTGGCGATGTCGGCGCGCGGCAGGAAGACGCGGTCGATCGGGTCGAAGACCGGGTCGTAGGGCGGCCAGTCCTCCAGCAGGCCGGCGGCGGACTGCTCGCCGGAGGGCACGAGGTCGGGCTTGACGCCGAACTCGATCAGCGACTTGGCGGTCTGCTCGCCGACGGCCGCGACCTTGATGCCGGCGAAGGCGCGCGCGTCGAGTCCGTACTCCTCGAACTTCTCGCGCACCGCCTTGACGGCGTTGACGGAGGTGAAGGCGATCCACTCGTAGCGGCCGGTGACCAGGCCCTTGACCGCGCGCTCCATCTGCTGGGGGGTGCGCGGCGGCTCGACGGCGATGGTCGGGACCTCGCTGGGCACGGCACCGTAGGAGCGGAGCTGGTCGGAGAGCGAGGCGGACTGCTCCTTGGTGCGCGGCACGAGGACGTTCCAGCCGAAGAGCGGCTTGGACTCGAACCAGGAGAGCCGGTCGCGCTGCTCGGCAGCGCTGCGCTCGCCGACCACGGCTATGACCGGCTGGGCGCCGTCGGCCGAGGGCAGCACCTTGGCGGCCTTGAGCACCTGGGCCAGGGTGCCGAGGGTGGCGGTCCAGGTGCGCTGGCGGGTGGTGGTGCCGGCGACCGTGACGGTCATCGGCGTGTCGGGGCCGCGGCCGGCGGAGACCAGTTCGCCGGCGGCGGAGACGACGGAGTCGAGCGTGGTGGAGACGACGGCGGTGACCTCGCTGGCGCCGACCTCGGACCAGCAGGTGGCCGAGGCCGTGCGGGCGTCGACGAAGCGCACGTCGCCGCCCTTGCCGTCGCGCAGCGGCACACCGGCGTACGCGGGCACGCCGACGGCCGTGGCGACGCCGGGGACCACCTCGAAGGTGATGCCCTCGGCGGCGCAGGCGAGCATCTCGTCGGCGGCGTTGCCGTCGAGTCCGGGGTCGCCGAGCACCGCACGGACGACCCGCTTGCCGCTGCGCGCGGCCGTCATGACAAGATTGGCGGTGTCCCTAAGGACAGGGACGTCCGCGGTTTTTGATGCCTCGTCAGTAACCGTCTGGGCAGGCATGTCCACATGGGCGCGCGCATGCGTGCG
Source organism: Streptomyces sp. URMC 124 (assembly GCF_051386455.1). Taxonomy (NCBI): domain Bacteria; kingdom Bacillati; phylum Actinomycetota; class Actinomycetes; order Kitasatosporales; family Streptomycetaceae; genus Streptomyces; species Streptomyces sp. URMC 124. The sequence continues at coordinate 14,035 of NZ_JBPQTS010000136.1, read as the reverse complement.
CACCACGTCGAGCACCTGCGGATCGGCGATCAGGACGTCCGCGGCCGCGAGCGCCTCCACGGCGCGGAGCGTCAGCAGTCCCGGGTCTCCGGGGCCGGCACCGAGGAAGGTGACGTGCCCGTGCACGGGGTGGTTCGGGGCGGTGGGGTTCAAAGTGCTCGCTCCCCCATAAGACCGGCCGCTCCCTTGTCGAGCATCGCTGCGGCGAGCTCGCGGCCCATGGCCACGGCTTCTTCGCTGGACGACGGCACGGGGCCGGTGGTGGACAGCTGCACCAGCGTCTTGCCGTCGGTCGTGCCGACGACGCCCCGCAGGCGCATTTCGGTGACAACCTGCCCGTCGGCCAACAAGTCGGCCAGCGCACCCACGGGTGCGGAACAGCCGGCTTCCAGGGCGGCGAGCAGGGAACGCTCGGCCGTCACGGCGACCCGGGTGTACGGGTCGTCGAGCTCGGCGAGCGTCGCGGCGAGGGGTGCGTTGGTCATGGCGCACTCGATCGCCAGGGCCCCCTGGCCGGGGGCGGGCAAAACTACGTCGGTCTCCAGGAACTGCGTGACCTCGGCGCTGCGGCCGATCCGCGAGATCCCCGCGGCGGCGAGCACCACGGCATCCAGCTCGCCCTTGGTGACGAAGCCGATGCGGGTGTCGATGTTGCCGCGGATGGGGACGGTCTCGATCTCCTTGCCGAGCTCGCGGGCCCAGGCGTTGAGCTGGGCCATGCGGCGCGGGGAGCCGGTGCCGATGCGGGGGACCTTCTCGGAGGAAAGCGCCGCGAGGGCCTCGAAGGTCAGGCCGTCGCGGGCGATCAGCACGTCGCGCGGGTCCTCGCGCACCGGGACCGCGGCCAGGGCCAGGTCCTCGGGCTGCTTGGTCGGCAGGTCCTTCAGGGAGTGCACGGCGAAGTCGATCTCGCCCGCGAGCAGCGCGTCGCGCAGCGCGGAGACGAAGACGCCGGTGCCGCCGATCTGTGCGAGGGCCTCGCGCGAGACGTCACCGTAGGTGGTGATCTCCACCAGCTCCACCGGGCGACCGGTCAGCTGCTGCACGGCCTGCGCCACCTGGCCGGACTGGGCCATGGCGAGCTTGCTGCGGCGCGTGCCCAGGCGCAGCGGCCGCGAAGAGGTGTCGTTCATGCCGGCTCCCGTGCCGTGTTGTGCGTACCGGCCTGCGAGTCGGCCCGGCTGACGGCGGCGACCGCCTGCGGGTCGAGGTCGAAGAGCTCTCGCAGCGCGTCGGCGTAACCGGCGCCGCCGGGGGTGGAGGCCAGCTCCTTGACGCGCACGGTCGGCGCGTGGAGGAGCTTGTCGACGACGCGGCGCACGGTCTGGGTGATCTCCGCGCGCTGCTTGTCGTCCAGGTCGGGCAGGCGGCCGTCGAGGCGGGCGATCTCGCTCGCGACGACGTCCGCGGCCATGGTGCGCAGGGCGACCACGGTGGGGGTGATGTGGGCGGCGCGCTGGGCGGCGCCGAAGGCGGCGACCTCGTCGGAGACGATGGCGCGCACCCGGTCGACGTCGGCGGCCATGGGCGCGTCGGCGGAGGCCTCGGCGAGCGACTCGATGTCGACGAGCCGCGCGCCCTCCAGGCGGTGGACGGCGGCGTCGATGTCGCGCGGCATGGCGAGGTCGAGGAGGGCGAGGCGGACGTCCGCGCGGGCCGCGTCGCCGCAGGAGGAGTCGAGCGGACAGCTGCCGTCCGTACGGTCCCGGTCCGCGCCGTCCGTGGCCGCGGGGGAGGCCGGCGCGGCCGGGCGGGAGGCCAGCGCGGCGCGTATGGCCTCGGCCGTCAGCACGACGCCCATCGCTCCGGTGCAGCTGACCACGACGTCCGCGAGGGCGAGCTCGTCCGGCACGGCGGCCATCTCCACGGCCGAGGCCGTGAAGGCGGCGGCGGCGCGGGCGCCCGGCTCGGTGAGGATCTCCGCGAGGCGCTCCGCGCGCGCGAGCGTGCGGTTGGCTACGGCCACGTGGGCGACGCCCGCCCGGGCGAGCGTGGCCGCGGCGAGCGAGGACATCGAGCCCGCGCCGATGACGAGGGCCCGCTTGCCGGTAGCCCAGTCGCCCAGCGGCGCGCCGTCGGCCAGGCGCTCCAGGCCGAAGGTGACCAGGGACTGGCCCGCCCGGTCGATGCCGGTCTCGCTGTGGGCGCGCTTGCCCACCCGCAGGGCCTGCTGGAACAGGTCGTTCAGCAGCCGGCCCGCGGTGTGCAGCTCCTGCCCGAGGGCGAGGGCGTCCTTGATCTGGCCGAGGATCTGGCCCTCGCCGACGACCATCGAGTCCAGCCCGCAGGCCACCGAGAACAGGTGGTGGACGGCGCGGTCCTCGTAGTGCACGTACAGGTACGGGGTGAGCTCCTCCAGCCCGACGCCCGAGTGCTGGGCGAGGAGCGTGGACAGCTCGGCCACACCGGCGTGGAACTTGTCCACGTCGGCGTAGAGCTCGATGCGGTTGCAGGTGGCGAGGACGGCCGCCTCGGTGGCCGGCTCGGCCGCGAGGGTGTCCTGCAGCAGCTTGGCCCGGGCCTCGGGCGCGAGGGCGGCGCGCTCCAGCACGCTCACCGGCGCGCTGCGGTGGCTCAGTCCGACGACGAGGAGGCTCATGCCGGCATCACCGCGGGCACGTCCCCGTCCGGTCCCTTCCTGCCGCCGCCGGCGGCGGGCGTGCGCATGCCCGCGCCGGAGCGGGGCTGCGCCGCGGCGGCCACGGCGGTCTCCTGCGCGGGGGAGGTCTCCTCGCCGGCCTTGCGCTGCTCGTGGAAGGCGAGGATCTGCAGCTCGATCGACAGGTCGACCTTGCGCACGTCCACGCCCTCGGGCACGGAGAGCACGGTGGGCGCGAAGTTGAGGATCGAGGTGACGCCGGCGGCCACGAGCCGGTCGCAGACCTGCTGGGCGGCGCCGGCCGGGGTGGCGATGACGCCGATCGAGACGCCGTTGTCGGTGATGATCGATTCGAGCTCGTCGGTGTGGCGCACGGGCAGCCCGGCGACCGGCTTGCCGGCCATGGCGGGGTCGGCGTCGATCAGGGCCGCGACGCGGAAGCCGCGGGAGGCGAAGCCGCCGTAGTTGGCCAGGGCCGCGCCGAGGTTTCCGATGCCGACGATGACGACCGGCCAGTCCTGGGTCAGGCCGAGCTCGCGGGAGATCTGGTAGACGAGGTACTCGACGTCGTAGCCGACCCCGCGGGTGCCGTAGGAGCCGAGGTAGCTGAAGTCCTTGCGCAGCTTGGCGGAGTTGACCCCCGCCGCGGTCGCGAGCTCCTCGGAGGAGACCGTGGGCACCGAGCGCTCGGAGAGCGCGGTCAGTGCGCGCAGGTACAGCGGAAGCCGGGCGACGGTGGCCTCGGGAATCCCTCGGCTTCGGGTCGCCGGTCGGTGAGTTCGGCCAGTTGCCACGGTGCTCCTGCGGGTAGAGCGGGGCTGCGGGCGGTGCCTCGTCCCAGGACCGCCCCGTCGAACGCAGGCTATGCCTTTGTGAACGCGTGCACAAAGATGGTGTCCGATTTGCCCGGTCAAAGTGACCGGGGTCACGCGGTCTTTCGGCCCTCTCCGGGAACCATTCGGCCCCTTCCGGAGACGACCGGCCGCACGGACACTGCCGCCACACCCGTCACACGGGACACAGGAGAGCGGCGACGGGCACACGGGCGCTCACTCCTGACTCACTACTGCTCCCCGGGAGGCGAGCTCCCGGATCCCCGGCCAGAAAAAACCCCGGACGCCAACAAATCGACACATGATGGTAGTCGACTCAGGCACCCATCCAGCACGTTTGAACGAGCCGGGGGCACGCCATTGCATACGGGCGCGCGCGGAGGCGCGCGAGGGGCGGGCACAATGGCGGACATGACCCCCCTGCTGCGCCGCCGCCCCCGCAAGAACCCCGCCGACAGCACGGTCACCCTGATCGGCAAGCCCGGCTGCCACCTGTGCGACGCCGCCGAGACCGTGATCGCCGAGGTCTGCGGCGAACTCGGCGCCCGCTGGGAGAAGAAGGACATCACCCAGGACGAGGAGCTCCACCGCAAGTACTGGGAGCAGATCCCGGTGATCCTCGTCGACGGCGCGCAGCACGACTTCTGGCGCGTGGACCCGGACCGGCTGCGCAAGGCCCTCACGGGCTGATCCCGCACCACTCCTCCCCCGCGCGCGCACGCGGACGCGCCGGGCGTAACCGGAGCGTCAAGGGAAGTTCACGCCGCGGAATCATCCCGACTCCGGTTACCCCGAACAAACTGGCTATGCTCGGGCCATGGCCGCACTGGGATGGATCACTCCGCGCAGGCGCTCTGCCACGGCACGCAGCGTGCTGGCAGGCGAGGCCGCGGCGGAGGCAGCCCGCAAAACCGCTCAGGAGAGCGCTGCCGAGAGCGCGGAGGGCGCGGCGCAGCAGCCGTCCGAGCCGGACTTCCCCGTCGTCGGCGACGTGCACGCCGCCGCCTTCTTCGACCTCGACAACACGGTCATGCAGGGCGCCTCCCTCTTCCACTTCGGCCGCGGGCTGTACAAGCGGCGGTTCTTCCAGAAGCGCGAGCTCGCCCGCTTCGCCTGGCAGCAGGTGTGGTTCCGGCTGGCCGGCGAGGACGCCGAGCACATGCAGGACGCGCGCGACAGCGCCCTGTCCATCGTCAAGGGCCACCGCGTCTCCGAGCTGATGACCATCGGCGAGGAGATCTACGACGAGTACATGGCCGAGCGGATCTGGCCCGGCACCCGGGCGCTCGCCCAGGCCCACCTCGACGCGGGACAGAAGGTGTGGCTCGTGACCGCCGCGCCCGTCGAGGCCGCGACGATCATCGCCCGCCGCCTGGGGCTCACCGGCGCGCTCGGCACCGTCGCCGAGTCGATCGGCGGCGTCTACACCGGCAAGCTCGTCGGCGAGCCGCTGCACGGGCCCGCGAAGGCCGAGGCCGTCCGCGCCCTGGCCGCGGCCGAGGGGCTCGACCTCTCGCGCTGCGCCGCCTACAGCGACTCGGCCAACGACATCCCGATGCTCTCGCTCGTGGGCCACCCCTACGCCGTCAACCCCGACGGCCGGCTCCGCAAGCACGCCCGCGAGCGCGGCTGGCGGCTGCGCGACTACCGCACGGGCCGCAAGGCGGCCAAGGTCGGCATCCCGGCCGCGGCCGGCGTGGGCGCCCTGGCGGGCGGCGCGGCCGCGGCCGTGGCGTTGCACCGGCGCCGGCGCTGACGCCGCACCGACGCCCGCACTGACGCGAACGCCTGCCCGCAAACTGCCACCGGCCCCCCGCCCCGGCCCGCTCTAGCGGCTCCGGGGCGGATTCACGCGGCGGCGCGCCGTACCGCGCCGTCCACTTCTCGCCACTACGCCGTGCTGTCGCCACAAAGGTTCGGCAACAGCGCGTAGTCGAGCGTCACTCTCAGGCAATCCTGTCTTCATACCCTCACATCCTCCTCCTCAGTCCTTCCGCGTCCGGATTGCCACAACACGCCGCCCATTCGGCCACACCATGACCAAATCTGTTCAACCTCCTTTCATAGTTCGATATTTGATCGATCCTCAACCGGTAAGAGATCGAACGGAAACGATGATTTGAGCAACTCGGTGTAGTGCTGCCTGTACGAAGCGTTATTCTCCTCAGACGCAAACCGGTACCCCCTTGTCCCTACGACGAGTGAACGGTTCCGTACTGCACGTGATGGAAGCTCTGCCTCTGGGAGTCCCGTGTACCCACACGTCGGGGTTGACGCCTCGGGCCTGGCTACGCTTCGCGCAACGGTCCTCGACCGCCTGCGCGGTTTCGTCCCCACCGCGTACGCCGTCCCCGCCCTCGCCACGCTCGCCCCTGCCGCAGGAGGCGGCCGCGCCGGCCACGCCGGCCCCTGCTACGCCCTCGCCGAGAGCAGCGCGGCGGTGGGCAGACGAGCCGCCCGCCGGGGCGGTGCGGCCACCGCGTCGTCCGCCGCGCCCTCCGGCTCCGCCACGTCAACGCGCCGCCCCAGCGCGGACAGCGACAGCGCCCGCATGCTCGACCTGGTCGAGCGCGCCCAGGCCGGGGAGGCCGAAGCCTTCGGCCGCCTCTACGACCAGTACGCCGATACGGTCTACCGCTACATCTACTACCGGGTAGGCGGCCGGGCCACCGCGGAGGACCTCACCAGCGAGACGTTCCTGCGCGCCCTGCGCCGCATCGGCACCTTCACCTGGCAGGGCCGCGACTTCGGCGCCTGGCTCGTGACGATCGCCCGCAATCTGGTCGCCGACCACTTCAAGTCCTCGCGGTTCCGGCTCGAAGTGACCACCGGCGAAATGCTCGACGCCAATGAGGTCGAGCGCAGCCCGGAGGACTCCGTCCTCGAGTCCCTGTCCAACGCCGCGCTGCTGGAGGCGGTGCGCAAGCTCAACCCCCAGCAGCAGGAGTGCGTCACCCTGCGCTTCCTGCAGGGGCTTTCGGTCGCCGAGACCGCCCGCGTCATGGGGAAGAACGAGGGCGCCATCAAGACCCTCCAGTACCGCGCGGTCCGCACCCTGGCCCGCCTCCTTCCCGACGACGCGCGTTAACCCAGCGCGCCCGTTCACTCACCAGCGGTCACATCGTCCAGGGCGCGTAACCCGGCTGGCGCGCCAGTCGTTGTGCGGGATGCAGACTCCCTGCGGTCACGCCATGCCCGCAGCCACTCACTCGATCGAGTGGATGCTCATCACGGCGTGCAACCCTCCAGGTGTTCAGAGGAGTCGACCGTCATGACGAGAGGAGGTGCCGCCTGTGATCGCGAACGTATCGGCGCACCGGCGGGCGAACGCCTTCGCCCGGTCCCTGGAGCAGCAGGAAGTCCAGGACGCGGCGGCCACACAGCCCGATCCGCCGGCCGAAGGCGCGGAGCAGGGCAGGCTGCTGGCCCTCACGGGCCGGCTCGGTGAGCTGCCCCGCCCCGGGCTCGACCCGGAGACCAAGGCCGTGCAGCGGGCGCAGCTCATCGCTGCCATGGAGACCCAGTTCGCGGGAGGTGACTCCGCCACTCTCCCCGAGCAGAAGACCCGCCGGTCGGGCCGCGGCGCCCACCGGGCCCTGGGCCGTCTCCGGCCGCGCTCCCGCTGGTCGAAGGGGCTCGCCGCGGGCGGCCTGACCGTGGGTGTGGCAGCGGGTGCGTTCGGCGGCGTGGCGGCCGCCAGTTCCAATGCCCTGCCCGGCGATTCGCTCTATCCGCTCAAGCGCGGCATGGAGGATCTCCGCCTCGGCATGGCCGACGACGACTCCGACCGCGGCGGCCTGCTCCTCGACCGGGCCTCCACGCGCCTGCAGGAGGCCCGCCGCCTGATGGAGCGCGGCAAGCTCGGCGGCAGCCTGGACCACGAGGTCCTGGGCGAGATCCGCAAGACCCTCTCGGGCATGCGCCAGGACGCCTCCGAGGGCCACCGCCTGCTGCACACCGCCTACAAGCGCGACCGCTCGCTCGGCCCCATCCAGCGCCTCTCCAGCTTCGCCTCCACGCACCGCGAGAGCTGGAGCCAGCTGCGCGAGAAGCTCCCGGTGCAACTGGCCGACGTGGGAGCCGAAGTCAGTTCGGTCCTCTCCGCCATAGACGATGAGGTCGAGCCGCTGCGGTCCCTGCTCCCCGCCCACCACGGCAAGCACGGCTCGTCCGTCCGGCCGGACACCTCCGCCCCCGGCACGTCCGGCCGCTCGGCCCACTCCACGCCGCCCAAGCCCTCCGCTTCGTCCAGCAGCGCGGGCAAGCACGCGGGCGGCGGCCGGCAGCACCCGGCGGCCCCCGGCGGCCACGAGGAGCACGAGGGCCTCCTCGGCGGCACGGGCCTGCTGAAGCCCCCCTCCGCGCCCGGCAGTGCCAGCCCGGAGGGCACGTCCCACGGCAAGGAGACGAAGCCGGCCAAGCAGCCGAGCATCACGATCCCGCCGGTCCTCCCGGACATCCTCCCGGGCTTGGGCATCCAGGGCGAGGACCCGAAGTAGTAGTGCCGTAGCTGCCCAGGCGGTCGGTGTTCCAGAGGAACACCGACCGCCTGGGCACAAGCAGCCTCCGTCCGTCGGCTGCGGGCCGGTCAGAAGAACACCGACCGCCTCTGCACAAGCAGTTTGTACAGCGTGTGCTGAATCGTTTCTCGCACCTGGTCGGTCAGGTTGAACATCAGCATCGGGTCGTCCGCGGCCTCCGCCGGATACCCGTCCGTGGGGATCGGCTCGCCGAACTGGATCGTCCACTTCGTCGGCAGCGGCACCAGCCCCAGCGGCCCCAGCCAGGGGAACGAAGGCGTCAGCGGGAAGTACGGGATCCCCAGCAGCCGTGCCGCCGTCCGCGAATTGCCGAGCATCGGATAGATCTCCTCGGCCCCCACGATCGAGCACGGCACGATCGGCGCCCCGGCACGCAGTGCCGTCGACACGAAGCCGCCCCGGCCGAAGCGCTGGAGCTTGTACCGCTCCGAAAACGGCTTGCCGATCCCCTTGAACCCCTCCGGCATCACCCCGACCACCTCGCCCCGCTCCAGGAGCTGCTGCGCGTCCTCCGCGCAGGCGAGGGTGTGCCCGAGCTTCCGGGAGATCTCGTTGACCCCCGGCAGCATGAAGACCAGGTCCGCGGCGAGCATCCGGATGTGCCGGCCGGCCGGGTGGTGGTCGTGCACGGCGACCTGCAGCATCAGCCCGTCCACCGGGAGCGTCCCGGAGTGGTTGGCGACGACCAGGGCCGCGCCCTTCTCCGGGATGTTCTCGATGCCCTTCACCTCGACCCGGAAGTACTTCTCGTAGAAGGGCCGCAGCGCGGACATCAGGACCTGGTCGGTCAGCTCCTCGTCGTAGCCGAAGTCGTCGACCTCGTACTCGCCGGTGATCCGCCGCCGCAGGAAGCTCAGCCCGTGCGCCAGCTTCCGGTCCCAGCCGCCCGTCTGCGCCGCCTCCGGCTCCCGTACACGGTCGCCCGTGTCCGCGGCCGCCGGCTGCTCGGGGGCGTCCGCCGCGGCCTGGTCCACGTCCCGCTGCGGCGGCACGGGCGCGAGGGGCGACACCCGGCCCGTACGGGCCCGCCCCGGCCGCTTCCCCTTGCGCTTGGACCGCGGCTCCTCGCCGCCGAACGGGATGACCTTCGCGTCCGCCATGGTGGGTGCGCTCCTCACTTCTGGCCGCGGCCGGCAGGCAGGGCCGCGGCGATCCGGTCGACGGTACGGGCAAGGGTCTCGGGCGGCAGCAGCCCCGGCCCCCGGCTGCGCGCGTAGTCCTCGAAGGCCCCCGCGGTGGTGTACCGCGGGTCGAAGCCGAGGGTCTCGCGCATCTGGGTGGTCCGGACGACCCGCCCGTGGGTGAGGAGCCGGATCTGCTCGGGCGAGAAGTCCGTCACGCCGACCGAACGCAGTGCGGAGCCGACCCAGGTGACGGTCGGCAGGAAGAAGGGGAGCGTGGGACGCCCGAGGCGGCGGGCCGCCTGCGAGAGCAGCAGCACCCCGTCACCCGCGACGTTGAAGGTGCCGCTGTTGAGCGTGCCCCGGCGCGGCTCGCCCGCGGCGATCCGCAGCACCTCGATCACGTCGTCCTCGTGGACGAACTGCAGCCGGGGGTCGAAGCCGAGGACGGTGGGCAGCACGGGCAGCGCGAAGTACTCGGCGAGCGGCGAGTCGGCGCAGGGCCCCAGGATGTTCGCGAAGCGCAGCACGCACACGGCCACGTCGGGCCGGCGCCGGGCGAAGCCGCGCACGTACCCCTCGACCTCCACCACGTCCTTGGCGAAGCCCCCGCTGGGCAGCGACTTCGGCGGGGTGGTCTCGGTGAAGATCGCGGGATCGCGTGGCGCGGATCCGTAGACATTGCTGCTGGACTTGACCACCAGGCGCTTCACCGACGGCGTCTTCTGGCAGGCGCCGAGCAGCTGCATGGTGCCGATGACGTTGGTCTCCTTGACCGTCGCCCGGCTGCCGCGCTTGCCCAGCGGGGTGCCGTTCACATCCATGTGGACCACCGTGTCCACACCGTGTTCGGCCAGAACCCGGGCGATCCGGGGATGGCGAATGTCCGCCCGTACGAAATCGGCCCCGCCCAGATGGTGCGCGGGTGGCACCGCGTCCACCGCGATCACCCGGTCCACGTCGGGCTCGCGCTGGACGCGGCGGACGAACCGGCCCCCCAGCTGCCGTGCGACTCCGGTGACGAGCACGACCTTGCCCAAGATCAGCGCCTTCCTCTGCCCACGATCCGCCCATGACCTACCGATGGGTGGTGCTGCCGCGGCCACCGTAGCGGGTCGTTGTTGCGCTGTGATGACCGGCCGATGCGCGGAGCGACATTTCAAGCCGTAGCCGAGGCTTCACTCACCGCGACGCACCCACGAAGCACCGCAGCCCTCCCACCATGATCGGTGGAAGGGCTGCGGGACGAGCACAGCGGCGTGCCGCTTACTTCTTGTTGCGACGCTGAACGCGCGTGCGCTTGAGCAGCTTGCGGTGCTTCTTCTTGGCCATCCGCTTACGCCGCTTCTTGATAACAGAGCCCACGACTACCCTCGCTTACATCGATTCACTCGGTGCGGGGCGTCCGAGCCCACACGACCTACATCGGGCCAGCCTACCCGGCACCGGGCGATCAGCGTAATCCAGGGCCCCCGTCAGGCTGTTTCCACCCCCACGTAGGACTCTCGGAGGTACTCGTGCACCGCTTGCTCCGGGACCCGGAACGACCTGCCCACCCTGATCGCCGGCAGATGACCGCTGTGCACCAAGCGGTACACGGTCATCTTGGACACTCGCATCACCGCGGCGACCTCCGCCACGGTCAGGAACACGACCTCGTTGAGAGGCCTCTGGTCAGCAGCCATGACACACCTGAACCTTCCGCACATGACGCGCACCGGCTTCCCCTCCGGTGACTCCTCGTCGCTGCGCGCTCACTCCCCAGGTTAGGGGCGGGTGATGCGAGTGGGGAAGAGGAGCAGCCATCGGCCGCCTACTGTGACAGACACGCTCGATTGAGTACATAGCGAGTAAGCGGTCGGTAGTAATCAGACCGCACAGTGTCATCAAGCGGAACGACGACGGACAACCGCCCCTCCGCCTGACCGGCGAACGGCGCCGGGTCGTCCGCATCCGCCAGGCCGAGGGCCTCAATACCCAGCTGACCTGCCCCGCAGACCCACCCGTGGTCCCCGATGACCACCGCCGGAAGCGGTCCGTCACCGTCCATCGCCGCCCCCAGGGCCACCCGAAGCGGGAGCGGAGAATGCGTATGTACGCCGGGCTCACTTCCACACCCACGCGCGCCGGGTTCACGCACCAGCGCGACGCCTCGAACGTAGTCCAGGTTGTAGGTGCGTACCCCGAACCGGGTCGTTATGTCGACACTTCGACCCTGCGCCGGGCGGAGGACAGTGCACCCCGCCGCCGAGAGACCGGCGGCCAAGGAGGCGTAGAAGCCCAGGAGCCGGTGCGGGTGACCGGTCCCGATGAGCACCGGAGCCCGGGCAGCGGCCACCGCGGCGAGCCGATCCGCAAAGGCACCCAGTGCCACGATCGTACGGTCCGGATCGATGACATCCTGCCCCGAAGTGTGGCCGGGATCGGCCGAAACCCCGCACTTGCGGGCCATCAGTCGCAACAAGTCCCCCAGCAACCAGTCCCGTTCCGGCTCCAGGCCGAGCAGCGCACGGGGATCTCCGGCCACGAACATCCGATAGCGGCTCAGACTCCGCTCGCGGGAGGCGGATACGACACCGGCGATACGGGAGCGGAGGAGGTGGCTGCGGAGGAAGGGGTGTTGGTCTTGCTGCGGGACGGCGTCTGGGGAATTTTGCGCAGGGGACTGGGCGGGCAGCTCGGTCAGCACGATTCCGATGCTGACGGAACCGGCCCCGGGGCGCGGGGGATTCGCGCGGGGATCCCACGGTCGGCCTAACGGGCGGCTCGAGGGCGGGCGTGACGGTGGGCGCGGCGACCGGCAGAGCGTTCCGCAGAGCGCTCTGCGCGGCGCTCTACGGCAGCAGGCCGTGGGCCGGGAACACCGCCCGCCGCGTCGCGAGGATCGCCTGGTCGAGCCGGTCCCCCGGGTCGTATCCCGCGTCCGTAAAGTCCTTCCACTCGGGCCGGCGCCCGTCCGTCATCCTCTGCGGACCCAACTGGCGCGTCCGTCGGAACACTTCGGCCCGCCAGTCCTCCGGCACAGCGGCCTCCGGGGCCACCGGCACCCCCGCGGCGACCGCCACCAGATGGGCCCAGGAGCGGGGCACGACGTCGACCACCGCGTACCCCCCACCGCCCAGGGCGACCCAGCGCCCCTCCGCGTGCTCGTGCGCCAGAGCGTGGCAGGCCTCGGCCACCGACCGCTGGGCGTCCAGCGAGACCGCCAAGTGGGCCAGGGGATCCTCGAAGTGCGTGTCGGCCCCGTGCTGCGTCACCAGCACCTGCGGACGGAAGGCCGCCAGCAGCTCCGGCACCACGGCGTGGAACGCCCGCAGCCACCCCGCGTCCCCCGTCCCCGCCGGCAGCGCCACGTTGACGGCACCGCCCTCGGCTCCCGGCCCGCCGGTCTCCTGAGGCCAGCCGGTCTGCGGGAAAAGGGTGCTGGGGTGCTCGTGCAGGGAGATGGTGAGCACGCGCGGATCGTCCCAGAAGGCCGCCTGGACGCCGTCGCCGTGGTGCACGTCCACGTCGACGTACGCGACCCGCTCCGCCCCGAGCTCCAGCAGCCGGGCCACGGCGAGGGCCGCGTCGTTGTACACGCAGAACCCGGACGCCGCACCGGGCATCGCATGGTGCAGCCCGCCGGCGAAGTTCACCGCGTGCAGGGCCTCGCCGCGCCATACGGCTTCCGCGGCGCCCACCGACTGCCCGGCGATCAGCGCGGATGCGTCGTGGATGGCGGGGAAGGCCGGCACGTCGGCCGTGCCGAGGCCGTACGAGCCGTCGGCGGAGGCGGGGTCGGCGGACGCGGCCCGCACGGCGGCGATGTAGTCCTCGCGGTGCACCAGCCTCAGTGTGGAGTCCCCGGCGGGCCGGGCGGCGGCAACGCGCACGGCCCGGTCCAGCCCGAGCGCCTCGACCAGCCGCATGGTCAGCGCGAGCCGCACCGGGTCCATGGGATGGCCGGGCCCGAAGTCGTAACCCGTTACCGCCTCGTCCCACATCAACTGCGCACGGCCGCTCATGAGCGTCACCGTAACGGATGGCCGGAGCGGGGTCGGGGCCAGAGTCGGGGCCACAGTCGGGGCCGGGTCCGAGCCCTCGTCGACGCCAAGTCGGAGCCCCAGTCGGAGCCCCAGTCGGCGGCAGGATCAGGCGAGGAGTTGTGGGAGTTCCGCCATCTCGCCGAAGAGTCCGCCGGCGCCGGCCGCGGTCAGCCGCTCGGCGGGGGTCATGCCGGTGTAGCCGTAGACGTCCATACCGGCGGCGAGCGCGGCCTGCACGCCGAGCGGGCTGTCTTCGACGACGACGCAGCGGGCGGGTTCGACGCCCATGGAACGGGCGGCGTGGAGAAAGAGGTCGGGGGCGGGCTTGCCCCTGCCGACGTCTTCCGCACTGAAGATCCAGGATTCCTCGAACCATTCGTCCAGCCCGGTGCGGCCGTGACCGACCCGGATCCGCTCATGGGTCCCGGAGGAGGCGACACAGTACGGAACGCCGCCGGCCACCAGGTGCTCGAGGACTTCCGCAGCACCCTTTATGGGCTGCAGCTCGCGCTCGAACGCCTCGAAGGTGCGGGAGTGCAGGGTGGTGTCGAAGTCGGCGGGCAGCTGCCGGCCGGTGCGTTCGAGCACCAGGTCGTGGATGCGGTGGACGGCGGAGCCCATGTAGTCGCGTACGGATTCCTCGTACGTGGTGGGGTGGCCGAGTTCGGTGAGATAGGCGGCGAGCACCCGGTTGGCGATCGGTTCGCTGTCGACGAGCACTCCGTCGTTGTCGAAGATGACGAGGTCATAGCGCATCATGACGTCACCCTAGAGGCCCTGAACGCAAAAATGCCTCAGGCCCCGAGTGATAACACTCGGGGCCTGAGGCTGAAAAATTGTTCGGCGGCGTCCTACTCTCCCACACGGTCCCCCATGCAGTACCATCGGCGCTGAAAGGCTTAGCTTCCGGGTT